>JBAWAI010000517.1:0-8201 GCA_049589215.1 Terriglobales bacterium
GGTCGCGCCGAAGAGTTCGGCGAGCAGCGCGCCGGGCTCGGCCGGCTTACGGGTGGCCGGCTTTGGAAAGACGCGGCGGCCGCGGCATGCGGCAGGGCGCTGGTCGTTATTGCACGTGAACGGCGCGGAGAATCCGGAGCGGCCGAAGAGCGGGGCGGAACGCGATCAGAGTGTCGAATCGTGCTGCTGGATGCTGTTGCGGCGCTACGGAGTCGTCTTCCGAGACTTGCTGGCACGGGAGACGAATCTGCCGCGTTGGCGCGAATTGCAGATCGCTTTCCGGCGGCTTGAAGATCGCGGCGAGGTGCGCGGCGGGCGATTCGTTGATGGATTTGTGGGCGAGCAATTCGCACTTCCGGTGGCGGTCGAATCGCTGCGCGCCAATCGCAGGCTGCCCATGAATGGCGAGCGCACAGTCATTGCCGCGGCCGATCCGCTGAACCTGGTGGGCATCATTGTGCCGGGCGAACGGATTCCCGCGATCTCAGGACGCAGCGTGACTTTTCGCGACGGGCAATGGGAGCCTGAAGGCGAGACGCTGATGGCGGCTGGGGTGTAAAGAAGCTTAGGGCGCTCCCCGAGACGGGGCGGGCCCCGTCTCTACGCCAGATCTGACATGGCTTACTGGTTCCGGAAGGCGGAACGAAAGCAGTGTCTGCGGGTTCAGGTACTCGCCTTGCCAGCGAACGGCTAGATGAAGATGCGGACCGGTGGCGCGTCCTGTGCCTCCGCTGATGCCGATTGGCTGACTTTTTTTGACCTCATCGCCTTCGTTGACCAAAAATTTCGACAGGTGAAGATAGAGGGTGAGCAGCCCCTGGCCGTGGTCGATGACGACGCAGTTGCCTTCAAAAAATAATGGCCGCGCGAGGATTACTTTGCCACTGTTGGTTGCGGCTACCTGCGTGCCTGCGGGGACGCGGAAGTCGAGACCCTGGTGCGTCGCCTTCACGGAGCCGTTGAAAACCCGCTGGACTCCGAAGAGTTCGGAGATTTGGGCCGTTACGGGAGGAGCGAAAGAGCCGCTCCACTCGCGATCGGGGCTAAGGATTTTGAAGGCTTCTTCTTTGGTTTTTTTGTCTTGCTCGATCTCGCGCTGGTCATCGGCGCTGGGCGCGGTGTAGCGTTCGGGGACTTTGAGAACGACGCGGGGATAGCTCTGGCGTTGAACAGGAATTTGTTTCGTAAACGAAATTGGCTGGCCGGCGGAGGTTTTGGCTTGCAGGTTTATTGGATATGAACCGGGTTTGGTTTCGAGACTGGCTCCGGCGAGCGCGATCCACGTTTTGGTCCGTTGGTCGAAACTGAATGCGAGCGCGTGGCCGAGCCATGTGCCTGTGACTTCGCTTACCGGCTTCGGAGTGGTGACGCGGACAACGACCGGCGATCCGTTGACGATGCGTGCAGGTAGATAATGCAATGTCCAATCGGTGGTAGGAGCGGCTAAGGAATTCGTCCACGGGAGCAAAAAGAGGGCCACGAGCAAATGCTCGTGTGTTCGGATCGTTCGACGCGTTAGTGGTCGAAGCAAGTTCATTCGAACCATCCGCTGCGATAGGCGACCCACCAGGCGATGAAGACGATTGGGATGGTCGAGAGCAGCGCCCACCACAATGGCAGGATGAAATCGGCTGCCAGGCCGAGAACGGTGAATACGAGCCAGAAGATCTTGCGCTCCATCTTCGGATTCTAGCCCTTCACCCGTGGAGGCAAGCAGGTGTCACTTCTTGTTCCGTAGCTCTTCCATCACGCTCTGGATCAGCTCTTTTGCGTCGGTGAGATTCTTCATGATGAGTTGCACATCCATGACCGGTTTGCCGGGCCAGCGCTGGCTCTGGCAATAGACGCCGTGCTGGCCGACGAGGGCCATAGCATCGGTGACGAGGTCCATGGTGACTGCGAGCCTTCCGCGGGGCACACCCATGCGGGTTTCGAAGTGTTCGAGCTCTTCCTGCTTTTCGTTGAAAACGGCCATGCAGAGATTGTATCGAGAGAGGCAAGCGAAGCCACGACAGCGACAGCATCTTCCGCTTTTTTCACCCCGGAGACACGGAGCCACGGAGAAGACCTTGATTCTTTCAAAAACAAAACCCATGTCGATTGGTGGCTGGTGAGTGGCTTTGCGACTTCGTGCGTATAATTCTTAGGCACCTGTGAGTTTGGACTTGGGCGAGTGAAGACTCTTGGGGCTATTTTGATTGGGAGGAAATTATGAAGAAAGTGGCTTTGGTGGCCGCGGTGCTTTTTGGGATGGCGATGTGCGCTCCGGCGCAGATGCAGATGAGCCAGGATAAATCGAAGCGACCGAGCCCGCCGGCGAGTGCGGAATGCAAATTCTCGGACGGCAAGACGGTGAAGATCGACTACTCGAGCCCGCGCGCCAAGGGACGAAAGATTTTCGGCGGGGTGGTGCCCTATGGCGAGGTGTGGCGTACCGGCGCGAATGAAGCGACTACGTTTGTTGCGGGCACGAACGTGAATGTCGGCGGCAAAGATGTGCCGGCAGGCAGCTACACGATTTTCACGGTTCCGAAGGCTGACGGGTGGACGCTTGTGATCAGCAAGAAAACGGGCGAGTGGGGCACCGACTACGCGGGAGAAAAGGAAGACCTGGCGCGCGTGCCGATGAGTGTGTCAGCGACTTCAGGTCCGGTGGAGAATTTTATGATCGGCTTTGAAGAGGGTGGACACAAATGCTCGCTGCACATGGAGTGGGAAAATACGCGGGCAAAGGTTGAGGTCAGCGAGAAGTAGAAGATCAGCTCTCGGCTCTCAGCTCGCAGCTCTCAGCGAACCCTAGTCGCGGCTTGGCTTACTGAGAACTGTGGCTGAAGGCCTGGAGCATTGGAGCTGAAAGCTTCCATGTTTCAGATGCTGCGCTTTTTGTGGAATTCGACGCGTGGCCACCGGCTTGCGCCGTGGCGCAGCCCGTATCTGCTGTGGCGAATCGAAACCTACACGGGCGTCAAGATGACGCAGATCGGGTTTCTTGAATTCTGGGAGTTCTTGTGGACGGAACGCGCCAACCTCTGGCGCTTTCTCAGGTGGACGGGCGAGATGGACCGCTATCTTCATCCCAAGACGAAAAGCCTTTAGCTGCAACCTCGAAAAACACGACCATCGGGTGCTAGTCACACACATTTTGTTGAGCGAAATATCGTCGTCAGGTGGCGGATTTACTTGTGTTTTTCCGCTTATAAGAGATGTGGGGCAGCATCGGGAAATCTATGTCCCGGCGAGTGTAATCCGGGGTATACTCACAGCTACCTGAGTGCTGGGTTCTCGATCTCCCCCTCGATGACCTGAGGCCAAGCATGCTTTTGGCATGGGAGCGCAGCGCACTCCTCTGTCGGCTCTCCGGTTCCCGGGCATTTACCCAATGGACGAGCGCGATTATAAGGGCAACGACTCCGACAGCCCCACGTTGCACAATACCAATCCGTCCAAGGATTGGGCTGCGACTGCCGCGCAAACGCCTCCGCCGCCTTCAAAATGGCCTAAGTTTGACCCGCCTTTACCGGGCGAGCCTTCGTCCGACAGTCCGACTTTGCCCCACGGTACGCCCATCCCCGGAGCGACCGGCGCGATGCCCTATGTGCGCCAGGGGCCGCCGCCCGTAACTCCGAGTCTTTCGGGAATCTCAGCCTTTCAATCGCTTCAGCCGGGATCGCTGTTCGGGGGGCGCTATGAAATTCTGGGAGTGCTCGGCCAGGGCGGCATGGGCGCGGTCTACAAGGCGCGCGACCGCGAACTGGACCGTCTGATTGCGCTTAAGGTCATCCGGCCGGAGCTGGCGACCGACCAGGCGATTCTGCAACGCTTCAAGCAAGAGCTGATTCTGGCGCGGAACATCACGCATAAAAATGTGGTCCGCATTTTCGACCTGGGCGAGGCGGATGGTATTCGCTTCATCACCATGGAGTACGTGGACGGCGACGACCTGCGAACTCTGCTGCGGCGCGAGGGGAAGTTTACGCCGAAGGAAACGGCCGCGGTAATCGAGCAGGTTTGCCGCGCTCTGGACTCGGCGCACTCCGAGGGCGTGATTCACCGCGATCTGAAGCCGCAGAACATCATGCGCGACAAGAACGGGCGCATCGTGGTGATGGACTTCGGCCTAGCGCGCTCGCTCGGAGAATCGGGACTGACGCAGACCGGGGCCATCGTCGGCACGATGGAATACATGTCGCCCGAGCAGGCACTCGGTTCGCAGCTCGACCAGCGCTCCGACATTTTCAGCGTGGGTCTGATCTTCTACGAATTGCTCACCGGCAAAACTCCGTATGAAGCGGACACGGCGATTGCGAGCCTGATGAAGCGCACCCGCGAGGAGGCGCGCTCGGCAACCGAAGTGGATGCGTCGGTGCCGCGCCCGCTGAGCGCGATCGTGAGCCGCTGTTTGGAGCGTGAGCCGGCCAACCGCTATCACTCGGTGGTCGAACTGCTCCAACAGTTGACGACGTGGGAAGCGAATCCGACGATCACGCCCGAAGCGCTGTCCAAGATGATCGCGCACCCGATCATCCGACCGGCGCGTATTCTGCTCGATCTTCCCGGCAGGAGCTGGATGTGGGTTGCGGGAGTGGTGGTCGTGATCGTCCTGGCGATATTCGCTGGGCGCGAACTGGTGAATCGCGGAAGCACGGCAACGAGCGCGGAGGGCATTCCATCGCTGAAGCAGGGCAAGTATGTAGCGATTCTGCCGCTTAAGCTGGTGGGCGACGAAAAAGTGCTCGGCTATGTGGCGGAAGGCATTCAGGAAGCTCTATCAGCCAAGTTGTTTCAGTTGAAGGAAATTCATGTGGCCGCGCCTGATGCGGTGGATCGGGAGGCCGCGAAGGATCAGCCTCTTCCGAAGCTGGCGCGAGCGTTGGGCGTGAACCTCGTGTTGCAGGGGATGGTGCAGGGCAACGGCGACCGGCTGCGCGTAACACTGAGCCTTGAGGATGCCGCCTCCGGTCAGCGCAAATGGAGCCAGGACTTCGAGGGAGCGCCGGGCGATGTGCTGGCGCTGGAAGATCAGATCTACGGCACCGTGAGCACGGCGCTCGCGCTCAAGCCGACGGACGAAGAGCAGGCGCGCGTGGGCTCGCATCCGACGGAGAACGCGAGAGCCTACGATCTTTACCTGCAAGGACGCAATACGCTACGCAATGGCCGCAACCAGGATGCGTTTAAGCAGGCAGTAGGACTATTCGAACAGGCCATCGACAAAGATCCTAACTTCGCCCTTGCCTATACGGGGCTGGCCGACTCGAGCGTCCGCATGTGGGGCGAGACCAAGGATGCAATCTGGGCGCAAAAGGCTCAACTGGCGGCGCAGCAAGCCGAGCGCCTCTCGAGCAATCTGCCTGAGGTGCATATGTCGCTGGGCCAGGTTTATTCAAATACTGGGAAAAATGCCCAGGCGGTCGCGGAACTGAAAAAGGCGCTGGAGCTGGCACCAAACTCGGATGAAGCGTATCGCGATCTCGGCGAAGCGTACAGCCGCGGAGGTGAGAGTGAAGAAGGCATTGCGGCCTTCCAGAAGGCGGTTTCGGCGAACGCCTATAACTGGCTGAATCATATTGCGCTCGGCAAAGCCTACCTCGAATTGGGCGACTCCGCCAAGGCACTGCCGGAGTTTCAGAAGGTCACCGAAATCGCATCCGACAATCCTGTTGGCTATATGGATATTGGTTCGCTGTATCTGCGTGAAGGCAAGTGGAGCGAGTCGATTCCGCAATTTCAAAAGGCGCTTACGCTGGCTCCCGATGCCGACACCTACTCGAACCTCGGCACGGCGTATTTCTTCATGAAGAACTACGATCAGGCCACGAAGATGTACGAGAAAGCTGTGGAGATGAGACCGAACGACGAAGAGCTGCTGGGTAATCTCGGCGACTCTTATCGCTGGTCGGGACATTCCGATCAGGCTGCAACGGCCTATGGGAAGGCCATTTCGCTGGCGTTTCAGGAGTTGCAGGTAAACCCGCGATCGGCCTCGATCATGAGCGACCTTGGGCTTCTGTATGCCAAGAAGGGTGACGCGGCAAACGCGATCCAGTACACCAACCAGGCACGGGCGATCAAGCCGGATGACGTGCAGTTGTTGTATTCGGAAGCTCAGGTGAAGACGCTGATCGGGAAACCGGATGAGGCGTTGAAGTCTTTGAGGACGGCGCTGGAGAAGGGCTACTCTGCGCAAGAGGCCTGGAACGATCCTGAGCTACAGAAGCTCCAGGCCCTGCCGCAGTTCTCACAACTGGTCAACGAATACTCGAAGAAGACCCACTAAGAATTAAAGCGATTCTTCCAAACCTTACGGCGCGAGATGATCGCTCCGATGCCGGTGCCCATCAAAATCATGGATGTCGGTTCCGGAATCGTTCCCGAAGATCCGTGACCAGTGACGGTCAAGCCGCCCGGCCAGCAAGTTCCCTTCACGCATGAGAAGGAAATCTCGAAGTTCTGACCGTTGACGATGCCGTGATCTTTCCAGTTGCTGCCGTTTTGGCCGTTGGTGAGGAGAATCTCAACTGAGCCGTTTTTCAGAGTCTCGGTTGTGCAGCTGGCGAAGAACGGCGAGTGGCAGCTGATATCGGCCGCAGGCACACCCGTTTCAATGAGCTTCAGCGAATTCCAGTTCGCTCCGCTCTGATTGGTGAAAAACAGATTGCCAGATCCACCAGCGGGGATGGTGAAACTGAAATTGAAGCCAACGCCCTGGCACTGCTGGCACTGACCTGTAACATTGGATCCGCCAGCGCCTTTGATAATCACCTTGGGATCCTGAGTGCCGTCTGCGAAGGCCCAAGTAGACGCTACGAGCACGAGTAACGCGAACGCACAGATTCTAGAAATCTTCATTTTGAAATCTCTCCCGGCCGAAAGCCTTGCTGGGTGCGCTTTCCCCAAGCTTCGGGCAGTCGCCAGAGGTTAGCTCGTTGACCCTGTGAAATCAAGTAGAAACAGTAGATTTGCGAAAGATTTAAAGCAAACGTGCAAATTATTGCGCAGTGCCACAGCATGTCTGTGCAGGATTCTGCACTCGCGATCTATCGCCTGTGGATAAGCCGGTTTTTTGTCGAAATTGGGAAGGCGCGGAATGGCCCGATGGTCACCCACAAAAAAAGCCGGAGCAACTTTTGCTCCGGCTGTCCAGTTGGTGTGCGCCCGGATAAAACTTTTCGTGGAGGTTCCGAACTCTTACCCCGGAAGTGGTGAGCGCAACCTCTCCAGGACGTCAAAACAGCCGATCAGGCAGTGCGTCGCGGCCGCACCGTCAGGTCACGCACCTGCGCGAGAATGCTGGACATCTGCATCCCGTTCAGCTGCGAAACGAAAGGCAGCACGTCGGCGACGAACTGATCTTCCATCAACTCGCGCACCTCTTCCTGACGGCTGCGTTCTCCGCCGGAAAGGAGGTTGGGAACGCTAACCTCAAGCGCCCGCGCCAAACGCTCCAGCGAGGAGAGAGTCGGAGTCGCCTTCTCGTTCTCGATCTTGGAGACGTAGGTGCGGGGCACGGACATGCGCAGTGCCAATTGACGCTGGCTCATGCCATTGCGCAAACGAAGCGCGCGAATAGATTGTGCCAGGTGCAGGTGCCCGCGTCCGTTGGAATTGATACTGACCGGGACCGCTTGAGGCTCCGGGGAAAGCGCAGCGAGCTCAGCCTCGTCTTCATCCAGTGACAGATGACAACGACGGCAAAGGCTATTAGTTGTGCGGAATTGCACCAGTAAACAGTGATCGCAACGTACAACCTCCCGTGAGTCGACGGGAGCGAGTGTTGTAGCCATTGGGGTTTGGGAGTGCCAGAGCGGGGGCTACTCTCAAAGCCGAACCTGAAGAGTAATCTGCGGGAGCAGGGCTGTGGAAGTCAAGGAAAAACGGGGAAAGAACAGGAAGTTTGTCCGATAAAATCTTAAACTGAGAGCGAAATCCAAGACAAACAGGCACAAAACGATGAATGAGCGCGCCGCAGCATGGTGTTTACTAACTGAGTTCACCGAGTCGGAAAGTCTTCGCAAACATGCACTTGCGGTTGAGGTATGCATGCGCGCCTACGCTCGCAAAACGGGCGCGGACGAAGAATTGTGGGGCATGGTCGGACTGATCCACGACTTCGACTACGAAAGATATCCGAGCGCGGAGGATCATCCGTATCGTGGCTGCGAGATTCTGAAAGAGCGCGGATACTCCGAGGAGGTGCGGCG
>JBAWAI010000518.1:0-7733 GCA_049589215.1 Terriglobales bacterium
GATCGACATACTCCCGACTTTCTTGCAGGCGGTCAAAATAGATACACCGGCCGAGGTGCAAGGCCAATCGCTGCTGGGCCTGATCAAGCTCAGTCCGGAAAGGGAAGATTCCGCCGAACCGGACTCGGCCGCCGGCAACGCCCCGCCGTATGCATGGCGTAACCGCCCTGCTTACGCGCAGACCGACTATCCCCGCAACTTTGGTTGGAGCGCGCTCCAGTCGCTGCGCGCCGGAAAGTACCTTTATATACAAGCGCCACGTCGTGAACTTTACGACCAGACCGCCGACCCGGCGGAGAAACAGAATCTCGCGCCCGCATCGCCCGCCATCACCGACACTCTCGCCTCGCAACTGAAGTCACTGCGCGAGAAGACTACCAGCAACGCCGAGGCGGCAACTGCATCCATCGATCCCGCGGCGCAGGAGAAGCTTGCCGCGCTCGGATACATGTCCGCCGGCAGCGCGCTGAAAAGCGACAGCTCCGAGACCCTGCCCGATCCCAAAGATGTGATCGAAATAGCCAACATCATCCAGCGCGCCGACACGCTTCACAGGAATGGACAGTTCGACGGGGCCATCGCCCTTATGCGTCAAGCTGTGGCTAAGGAGCCGAACCCGGTTCTACCTCTCTATTCCAAGCTCGGGCATTGGCTCTTGGCGCAAAAAGAATATAAGGACGCGGTCCCTGTCCTGCACCAGGCGATGACTATGGATCGCGAGTCCACGATCGCGCATCTCGAGCTGGCCAAGGCCTACATCGGCCTCAAGGATTTTGACAATGCTATCCCCGAACTCGAAATCACCGAAGCCAAGAAGCCGCGGTTAGCCGAAGTGCACTTTCTGCTCCAGATGTCGTACACGCAGACCAATCGAGTGCAAGACGTTCTGCGCGAGTGCCACATCATTTTGCAAATCGCCCCCGACCACTATCCGACGTATCTGATTATGGGACGCTTTCTGGAACTATCCGGCGATCTTGACGGTGCCGTCGCCAGCCTGAAGGAGGCTTCCACGCTCGAGCCCAAAGCGCCCGACCCGCACGTGATCCTCGCCGATGTTTATGACAAGATGAAGCGCAAGCCGGAAGCCGACCGCGAGCGCGCCACTGCCAAGCGCCTCGGTGCGACCGGCGAATAACCTGCCAGGCAAGGGTCGCTGCCTGCTAGTGTGCGCCGAATGGGTCGCAGAAGAATTTACAATTTTTTGCTTCGTTGCTTAGCCGATTAATTCTTAGCCTGTCGAGGATAATCAAAAACTCCGCGGCCGGATTTTCTTCCCAGCCTGCCCTCGCTCACAAATTGCGCCAGCAGCGGGCACGGCCGGAATTTTTCCCCCAGAGTTTTGTGCAGGTATTCCAGAATGTGCAGCCGGGTGTCGAGTCCAACCAAATCGACCAATTCGAACGGCCCCATGGGATGGTTCAATCCCAGCTTCAGCGCCTTGTCGATGTCTTCAGCCGACGCAATGCCTTCCTCGAGCATATAGAACGCTTCGTTGCCGATCATGGCGTTGATGCGGCTGGTGATAAAGCCGGGCGACTCTTTCACCACCACCACTTCTTTTCCCATGCGCCTTCCGAGATCAACCGCCGCCGCCAGAGTCTCGTCGTCGGTTTCGAGCGCACGCACCACTTCGATCAACTTCATCTTGTGCACGGGATTGAAGAAGTGCATCCCCACGCACTTCTTCGCGCGATAAGTCACGCTCGCAATTTCCGTCACACTGAGAGAAGAAGTATTCGAAGCCAGAATCGTCGAGGGCCGGCAGATTTTATCGAGCAACGTGAAGATCTCGATCTTTGACTCCATCTCCTCCGGCACCGCTTCGATCACCAGATCGGCTGGCCGCGCCGCTTCGTCGACCGAGCCCGCATACTCGACGCGCGAGAACGCGGCCTCCGCGTCGTCGGCATTCACTTTGCCGAGCTCGACCGCCTTGTCAAGGTTGACGCGGATTTCGCTTTCCGCTTTGCGCAGCGCGCTCGGAAGAAGATCTTCGAGAATGGTGCGGCAGCCCGCCAGCGCGGCCGCGTGGGCGATGCCTCGTCCCATAATCCCCGCGCCGATGACGGCGACGGTTTTTACTTCAGCCACTACTTGCTCACCTTATCCAGCTGCTTGTCGAGCTGTTTCAGCACGCTCTCCAGGCTGGGATCTGACTTGCGGATGTATTCGGCGAGACGCATCTTTTCCTCTTCACTCATGGTCGGCAGTGAAGTGTTGACCCGCCGCAAAATCGCAGCGATGTCGTCAACATAATTCATCATACGTATGAGTTCTCCGGTTGCGGGCATCATTGCTCCTTGGTTTTTTCCTGAATGATTATTGTTAATGGAGAAGCAGTGTTTAGTAAAGGCGGCTTTTGGACCAGACGTAACCGGTTTCGAGGTCGGGCATGAGCCACTCCGCACCAGGCATCGACCCGTCTGTCAGATTTAGACGAGATCCGTGACCAAGAAACTGGAGTATTTGGCGCCTGAAAACAAAAGACTTAAAACGGACAGCATGCTCACTGCAACGGGCAGCTCAAAGATCTTCGCTCAGGATTCCCGCGGGCTCGGCGCGTAGCGCCGCAACAGCGTAATTGAAAAGACCAGAATCAGAATCAGCAGCCCAAGCAATCCCAGCTCGGTCATCGAAGCGCTGAACATGCTGGCGGTGTCAGCATGCCACGAGCCGCCTTTCGTAAGAGAGGAGGCTTCGAGCGTGATCACCAGTATCCGCCGGATCGATGCGATCAGCCCAACCACCAGGAACGGCTCCGTCACCAATACGTGCGAGCAAATCGAAATCCTCACCGTGTGCAGAATCTCGACCAGCATGAGCACGATCAACAGTCGATCCAGCACTTGTAGAGTCTGTGAAGAAATCGTCCACGACCGGACGCCGTTCCAAAGCAGCAGACCCCCATCGCCAATCGCAGCCGCCGCTGTGATGGTCAGGAGTATGGCAAGAATTCCATAAATACCAACTTCGGCGTTACGAGCATAGACCTCGAAATGGTAACGCTGTCTCTCCGCGCTCATGGCGAATGCTAGCAACCGAGGCCTCGTGGGAACAACCCAGCTGGGATCAAACGGCAAGTAGGTCAGATTGACCCAGGATGGAGGCACTGGCGCCCCGCCCATGCGTGCACAAGACCTGCAATGAACGACCGCCTCAACTCTCCAGCTTGTACCGCGTCTCCGCCAGGCGGTAAAGCCGCCGCCACACGAGCCGATTCGTCGTCACCACCACCGCCGCCAGCGCAATCGTGCCCGCCAGCAGCAAATTAAAATTCTTCGCATCGGTCGCTCCGGATATCAATGCACCTACCCCAACCGTCGAATAGGTCTGTCCCTTGAAATGAAAATATTCCGCGACGATGCTGGCGTTCCACGCGCCTCCCGATGCAGTGACGAGTCCAGTCACGAGATACGGAAAAATCCCCGGCAGAATCAGCTTTCGCCAGCGCTCCCATCCGCGCAGCCCGAAAACACTGGCGGCCTCCTTCAGGTCGGTAGGGATCGCCATCGCTCCGGCGATCACGTTGAACAGGATGTACCACTGCGTGCCGAGCAGTAGCAGGACGATCGAGCCAAGTCCAAGCCCGCCGCCGAGACGAATAAGAATCAGCAGCACCACTGGAAACAGCGCTGTAGCGGGAACCGAGGCCGCAATCTGCGCCAGGGGCTGCGCAATGCGGGCAAGGCGCGGGCTGAACCCGATGGCCACACCCGCCGGAATCGTCCAGAGTGCGCCCAGAATGAGCGTGGCGTTAACTCGCAAAAATGTCGCGCCGAGTCCCAGGCCGATTTCGCGGAAATCCGCCGCATGCAATCCGGCCAGAATCATCACCACTCGAACCACCGCGTAACTGATCGCGCCAAGCATCGCAATCCCGGCGACGCGCCAGCCCCACATAGCCGCGTCGCCCTCGGCAGCCGGCTGCACGGACGCTTCACCTCGTCCCGCAAAATAGTGCACCATCTGCTCGCGCAGCGGTCGCACCGCGCGCTTGCGAAAGTAGGCGACACCGCGCGATCGGCGGAGAAGCTCCAGAACCCACGACCGCGGTGCGTCCGCGCTCTCAACCTGCTCCATCTTGAATTTTTCAGCCCACGCGATCACCGGCCGCCATACAAGTTGATCGATCAGCACAATCACCGCAACCATGGTGGCGATGCCAAGCAGAATCGAGCGTGTGTCGCCCTTGTCGGCCGCAGTTTGCAGATACGAGCCGAGGCCAGGCAGCCGGAAATCGCTGAACTGCTCGCAGGCCATCAGAAAAAACCACGCGCCCGCCACCGACATCATTGAATTCCATACCAGCCCAATCGTCGCGTATGGCAATTCAATCTGCAGAAAGCGCTGCCACCAGTTGAAGCGGTAGATCGCCGCCGCTTCCCGCATCTCGCGCGGAATGCTCTTGAGCGACGCGTAAAAACTGAATGCGATGTTCCACACCTGCCCGGTAAAAATCAGCAGCACCGCTCCCAGTTCGACGCCCAGTTGCCGCCCCGGAAAAAGCGCCGCCATCGCCAGCATGACGCCCGGCAGAAAACTGAGCACAGGAATAGACTGCAAAACATCCAGCAGCGGGATCATGAACCGCTCGGCGCGCGGACGATAAGCAGCGATGTACCCATACACGAGCGCAAACACCAGGCTCAGCACATACGCGAGCGCAATGCGCAACAGCGAATATCCGGCATAAACAGGAAGCGCGGAGAGCCGGCGGCTGATTTCAACCTGCGGATGAAAAGCCCCCAGCCAGTTCCGCCCGATTTCGACGATGCCATAAAAAAGCGCCAGCCCCGCCCCAAACATCACGACATCGGGCAGGCTGGTCGCGCTGGGCCGAGGCAAAATCGACCAGATGCGCAGAGGACTCCGCAGACGAAGCCGTTGAGCACGCCCCGGCCGCTTCGAAGCTAACCGCTCCGTTGATGTGCGGGCTGATGACGTGCTCTCCGACAGCGTGGGATCCGATGACGCGCCTTCCGATCCCGGCGTCTCCAGTCCCGCGCCCGTCAAGGCTGCACCGGCGCCGTCGGCGGATGCGGCTCAGAGACCGGCTCGGCCAGCAACAGGCGGTGCGATTCGCGATCGAAATCGAAAATCTCCGCGTACCGCCCCCAGTTCATCGCGGTTTCAAATTGCCGTTCAACCTCATCCTGGCTGAAGTGCTCGTCGAGAATATCGTAGAAAAATTCTTCCGAGATCGAGTGATCCGTCTTCGCATGCAGAATGCTGTCGATCTGCTGCAGGATCATCACGTGATGGAGCGCAGCCTGCCGGAAGAGAACCTTACGCGTCAGAATGTCGGCCTCGGCAAAACGCGAGCCATCGGGAGTAATCTCCACATCGCCTTCCTTCAGCGTCGCGAATCCCAGAAGCACGCAAGCCTCGATGATGGGGAGCAGGTCCTCTGCATCCATGATCAGGACCTCGGCCAGCCTGTAAACGTCTTCCCGGCCGCCGCGGTCCTGCAAAAGCTCGAGCAGCCCGGCAATGCCGCCCACCCGCGCGTGCGGCAGCATTTGATATTTCTGCCGCGTCGGTTTTTGCGCCGCTGCCTGCGCGCCAGGCAAAGCGAGCGCGAGATCGGGCTGCGTCATGATCTTGTAGACGTAATCGACCAGCTCGACAAAACGCGCCGACTTCCGATTGCGCGGCTGCGCCAGCTCAACCGGAAAATCCGCTCGCACCCGCGCCGGATTTCTGCCCAGCACCAGCACCCGGTCGGCCAGCAAAATCGCTTCCTCAATATTGTGGGTAACAATAAAGATCGCACTCGTCGGCATCTTCTTGCTGAGCCAGAGTTCGAGCAGTTCATTGCGTAGATTTTCGGCGGTCAGCACGTCGAGTGCCGAAAATGGTTCATCCATAAAAAGCACTTCCGGCTCAACCACCAGCGCGCGCGCAAAACCAACGCGCTGCTTCATGCCTCCGGAAAGTTCTTTAGGATATGCGCTCTCAAATCCGTCAAGGCCCACGGTATCCAGAATGCGCAACGCGCGTTTATGCCGTTCCATCGCCGGCACGCCGCGCGCCTCGAGAGGTGCCTCAACGTTATCGAGCACGGTAAGCCACGGAAAAAGTGCGAAGCTCTGGAAGACGATCGCGACCCCGGCGTGTTGCTCGCTGACCGGTTTACCATGCCAAAGCACCTGCCCCGATGAGGGCGCGCTTAGCCCCGTCAGAATTCGCAGCAGCGTCGATTTGCCGCACCCGGACGGCCCAAGTAAGGCAATAATTTTCCCCGGCTCGATATCGAGATCGACCGGCGCAATCACTTCAATGCGGCTGCCATCAGGCTGCGTATAGAATTTTTCGACAGCCTGCGCGCGAATGATTGGCTCGGTCACAACGATCTCCAGAAAAGGGTTAGTTCAGCAGATGCCGGTCGCGCTCCACTCTGGCATTCCCCGATGAGTGACTACTATAAGTGTGAGTGACCCCACGACTAACGACTAACGGCCGGCGACTGACAACTGCCAGCGAGAATACACTACGCCGTCCACTCTTCTCCGCTGGCAACCAGCGGCTTCGGAAGGCGATCGGAAACTTCGGCAATGGCGGCCAGCTTCTGGGCGATATCCGCGCGCAACAGGGCGCTCTCAAAGCGCCATTTCCAGTTGCCATCTTCAAGGCTCGGCACATTCATGCGCGCATCGCTCCCCAGGCCGAGTGCGTCCTGCAATGGCACAATGCAAAGATCGGCCACCGAATTCGAAGCCGAGCGAATCATCGCCCAGTGAATGCCATCGTCCGAACGGCCAACATAAGTCTGAGCAATCTCGCGCTCCTCGTCGGTCGCCCCGCTCGCCCACCAGCCGCACAAAGTGTCGTTGTCGTGCGTGCCCGTGTACACCACCTTCTCGGAGTTAAATGTGTGCGGCAGATGAACGTGCGCCCCGGCATCGCCGAAACCAAATTGCAGTACTGCCATGCCCGGAATTTTCAGCCGGTCGCGCAGCGCATGCACGTCTGGCGTAATGTATCCGAGGTCCTCGGCAAAAAACGGCAGTCCGCCAAGCGCCGCGCGCACCGCATCAAACAAATCGTCCTTTGGCCCGTCGACCCAGTGCCCGCGAATCGCGGTCGGTTCGTCTGCCGGAATCTCCCAGAACTGACAAAAACCGCGGAAGTGATCAAGACGTATGTAGTCGAAGCAGTGCGTCGCCCAGCGCAGCCGGTCGATCCACCACGCATAGCCGCGCTCTTTCATCACGTCCCACCGGTAAAGCGGATGCCCCCAACGCTGCCCATCTTCGCTAAAAAAATCAGGGGGTACCCCCGCAACCACTTCCGGATCAAGCTCCGCGTTCAGTCGAAACAGATCGGGATGCGTCCACACATCTGCGCTGTCAAAGTTTACGAAGATCGCTATGTCGCCGGCGACCCGAATCGAGCGCTCGGCGCAATAGGCGCGCAGCGCCTGCCATTGCTCGTAGAAAAAGAACTGCACCGCGCTCCGCACGTCAAGTTCGTCCGCCATATCCGCGCGCGCCGTCTCGATCGCCGCCGCTTCGCGATGACAAAACTCGTGTGGCCAGCGATTCCAACTCTCCAGCTTGAAGCGCGCCCGCAATGCGTCGAACAGGGCGAAGTCGTCGAGCCACCAGCCGTTCTCGTGGCGAAAATTGTCAAAACGTTCTCGTGCCTCCGCCGGCGCGGTGCGCAAAAAGTTTCGCGCCGCCTCGAAAAGCAGCGGCAGCTTCTGGTGGAATACCGCAGAGTAATCAACC
>JBAWAI010000519.1:0-8130 GCA_049589215.1 Terriglobales bacterium
GCTTGAGCACGCGAAGCCACGAGCGCCCGGGTGGCGCAAATACTGATCAAAGAGGGGTTCAAGGTCTTCGTGATCTCCGGCGGATTGCGCGCCTGGCGAAAGGCAGGGCAACCGGTGGAACCGGTGCCGAACGACGACCTGGTCAAACTGCCGATGTTCAATTGACGCGTTCCCGACTGGCATCGCAGCACTATCCTTGTTAGTCCGGATTCAGAATGCTATCTTCGCCTCATGGTGCGAGCCTCAAGTTTGTGTGGCGTGATTCTCGCGGCTGGCGAGTCATCGCGCATGGGACGCGACAAGGCGCTGCTGCCGTGGCCTCCGCAAGCGGGCGCGGGGACATTCTTGTCGGCGGCCGTCCAACTGTTCGATCCCTTTGTCGATGTCGTCCTGGTCGTCGCCGGCAAGAACGCTCAGAATCTCGCTCCCGTCATTTATGCGAGCGGCGCATCGCTCGTGGTAAATCCTGATCCCACGCAGGGACAATTCAGTTCGCTCCAGGTTGGATTGCGCGAAGTACTCAACCGCGGACGCGACGCGGCCATGATAACGCTGGTCGATCGACCACCTGTGTTGCCTGCGACCATTCAGTTGTTGTCGGACGCATTCAACGACGCGCTGCTGGGATCGAAATGGGCGGTCGTTCCTGAATACCGAGGCAAGCATGGACATCCCATTTTTGCGGGCCGCGAGATGATCGAAGCCTTTCTCAAAGCGCCCGCCGAATCGAACGCGCGCGATGTGGAGCATGAGCAGCGCGAGAAGATCGTTTACGTCACAGTTGACGATTCGCTGATCGTCGCCAATATTGACACGCCCGAACAATACGCGGATTTACCAGCTCCAGCGTAGCGACCAAATTTCTTCCCAATCCCAATTCATGACAACGTTTACCGCGAAACAAACTGCATTCATCGAAAGCGTTCTCGAACTTGCGCCGCGCATTGCGACGTTTGACTGCGACGGCACGCTCTGGTCGGGAGACGCCGGCGAAGGATTTTTTTCATGGGAGATGGAACAGGGTTTCGTTTCTCCTGAGATCATTCGATGGGCGCGCGCCCGGTACGCCGACTACCGCGCCGGAAAGGTTCCGGAGGACGTCATGTGCGGCGAAATGGTCACCATGCACCACGGCCTGCGCGAAGAAGACGTTCAGCGCGCATGTGACACCTATTTCGCCCTCGGCGTGGAGAAAAGTATCTTCCCCGAAATGCGCGAACTGGTTCTCCGCCTCGGCGAGTCCGGCTGCAACGTATGGGCCGTCTCTTCGTCCAACCAGTGGATCATCCGCTCGGCCATGCGCAGTTTCGGCGTTCCGCCGGAGCGCATTCTGGCGACCGAAGTTGCCGTCAAAGACGGCGTGATTACTGACAGGCTTGTGCGCGTGCCGAGCGGTCCGGGAAAAGTTGATGCGATCGAAAGCGCGATCAAGGTTCCGCCGGATTGCGCCTTCGGGAACGCAATCTGGGACCGAGAGATGCTCGCGCTCTCGAAGCACGCCTTCGCGATCAACCCAAATCCGAATCTGAAAGAAATTGCGATCGCGAGCGGGTGGCCGGTGTACCAACCGGATCAAAATTAGACAGTGTGGGTTTCAAGTAATCTTCCTCGCCCGTCTCGAGCCTTCTAGCTAATTCATATTTCAAGTGGGGCAGCCCCTACCCCCCTTTCGCCTACGCTATTAAAATCAGCGATTTAGCGAAAAACTCCCTGCAAAGTATTGAGTGCGTGTAGGTTACAGGTAAAGTGTTGATTAATTGGCAGTTAACAGCGACAAGCCGGCGTTTTGTAGCAGGACCGGCCAATTGACAGGTGACCCACTTGCGAGGCGACATTTTGTCAAAGAAGAAATCGAGCACTTGGGGCTTGCGCCTGCGAAACCTATCTTGAGTTTGTTTGAGGAGTTAAGTCAAGTTCATTTGTTCTTCGGAGTGAGCTGGACCACAGTATCAGTGATTCGAGGATTCCCGGCGTGACGCTGTGCGTCGGGTTGTTTGGTATTCGGTCTAGAGCTGTCGCAAGAGGGCTGCGAGCGCATCCATTGCGAGGTGGGCGGCGTGGCCGGAGGCTTCCGGCAAGCTCCCTACTTTTTGCAGCAACTCTTCCCTCTTGATGGCGCGCGCGGCCGGTACGCTCTTGTACAGCGTCAGCTCCGTGATTGCCGATCCGCAGGCCATCGTCGGAACGCAACCTTTGGCGCGAAAACGGATGTCGGCAATCCGATCGCCGTCGAGTTTCAGACTTAGCTCGATGACATCGCCGCAGACTGGATTTTCGACGCGCGCGGTGGCATCGGGATTTTCAATCATGCCCGGGTTTCGTGGATTTTGAAAATGATCGAGAAGTTCGGCTGAGTACACGGACTGATTGTAACTTTCGTATTTGCCGGCCGCACGCTCCCGGCTTCTGTGAGCCCGGCTGGCCGTCGGTTCCCCTACAATATGAAGATGCCCGAATTGCACGCGCCGCGGCGGATTGCCTGCCTGCAACCTAGCGCCACCGTCATTTTGGCAAGCCTGGACGCGCTCGATCGGGTCGTCGCTTGCACGAAGTATTGTGCCGAGGTAGTTCGCGAACTGGACACGTCCACCCGGCTGGTCGTCGCCGATTCGTGGACCGCGAAGGCCAGCGAAATTCTTGCGTCCAAGCCCGATCTGGTGATCGCGTCGGTTCCTTATCAGGAAGCGGCGGTCGCTGAAATCCTGAAAGCGGGGGTGCGTTTTCTGGGGCTGGCGCCGCATACGCTCGATGACATCTACACCGACATTGGAACTATTGCGGGGTGCGCCGGCGTTGGCGAGCGTGCCGATCAGTCAATTTCGAGGATGCAGGCGGAGATCGAAGGGATGAGACAGGCGACGCAGAGCCTGCCGGTGAAGCGCGTCTTCTGCGAGGAGTGGGGCAAGCCAATCATCGCGTCACAACGGTGGGTGGCGGAGTTGGTGCAAGCGGCGGGTGGCGAATTCCTCGGCGAACCGGGCAAACAGATTTCGGCCGAAACAGTGGCGGAACTGGATCCCGAGGTCATAATAGCGGCCTGGTGCGGAGCCGGCGACCGCGTGCCACTCGCAAAGATTGTCCGCGAGCGCGGATGGATGGCGACGACAGCAGCCAAAACCTCGCAGGTTTACTGCATCGCAGACGAGCTATTAAACACGCCCGCGCCTACGCTGCTCGGTGGCCTACGGGCGCTGGCAGCGGCGATTCATCCCGAGATGGGGTGCGATGCCCCGTTGGTTGAGGGCGCGTTGGCTAAGGGCGCGCAGATTACCCGGGCCCAAGTTACCCCAGGGTTGCGCGCAATTACCTGGGATTACCCCCACTAATCACCCTCTGATATGACGCGCCGGATCTTGGGTTAGGATAGATTGCCATGCCCCCCACCCTGAAGCCAGAACGGCAGCACGAGGTCCGCGACGCGATTGACCGGCTGAATGCCGAGTCGCGATCCGCCGACCAATTCATGAACGGCGTCACGCTCCTGCTCAACGAAAAAATGCTCAAGTACAGCTGGGTCGGCTTCTACATGCTGGAGGCCGGCGCCCAGCCGCCGGTTCTCGTGCTAGGACATTTCCAGGGAGCGATGACGCCGCATACCCGGATTCTTTTGAATCAGGGAATTTGTGGGGCAGCCGCGTCGTCCGGCAGAACGGTTGTGGTCGATGATGTCTCCAAGGATCCGCGGTATCTCGCGTGCTCGCTCGAAACCAAGTCTGAGATCGTGGTGCCGATTTTTGTGCGCGGCGAGGTCGTAGGCGAGCTCGACATCGATAGCCACTTCGCTTCGGCATTCGCTGGCCAGGATCGCGAACTCGTCGAGTATTGCGCGCAACTCGTCGGCCAGCGACTGGAAAGCGAACTCGTCAAGGCAGACTGATTCGGCAATCATTGAAATCGAAAACGATCGTAGAACAAGCCTTGTGAAACGACCCCTCATGAAACAGGTTGTCGCAGCCCTCATCGTTAACGATGGCAAAATTCTGGCGTGCCAGCGGACGCGCCATCAGCCGATGCCCCTCAAATGGGAATTTCCGGGGGGCAAGATCGAGGAGGGCGAACAACCTCGGGATGCGCTGCGGCGCGAACTGGATGAGGAGCTTGGAATCGAAGCGGTCATCGGCAACGAAGTGGCGCGCATTCGTCATCGTTACGCGAGTGGCGGCTCGGTGGAGTTGCGATTTTTCGAGGTGCGCGAATACCAGGGCGAACTCGAGAACCGGATATTTAAAGAGATTCGATGGGTCAAGCGAAAAGAATTGCCGGAACTCGACTTCCTGGACGCGGACCGCTCGCTGGTGAAGGATCTGGCGGCGGGAAAATTACTCTAGGCAGATGGTTTTTCGATGGCCAGCACCTTCGAGAACGCACTCAACGCGGTCCTCCCGTCCGCCTCTATCCCTGCCCGGCGAAGACCAGTCCGTATGCGTACACCGCCGTCAGAATGATCATAATTGCGGTTGTCGCCCAGGCGATGATGTTGAACATTGGCTTGTTGACGAATTCGCCCATCAGCTCTTTTTTATTGATGAGCAGCAACATGAAGATCAGCACGAACGGCAGAACGGCGCCATTCACCACCTGCGAGAAGACGGCGATCTTGATCAGCGGAAGGCCGGGGATCATCACGACCGCGGCCCCGGCGGCGATGAGAATCGTGTAGAGCCAGTAAAACGCGGGCGCCTCAGAGAATTTGCGTTCCACGCCAGACTCGAACCCCAATCCTTCACACACGGTGTACGCGGTTGAAAGCGGCAGAATCGACGCCGCGAACAGGGACGCGTTGAAGAGGCCAAGCGCAAACAAGATGTATGCCCAGTCGCCCGCCAGCGGACGCAGAGACTGCGCAGCGTCGGCCGCATCTCGAATATCGCGCACGCCGTGAACGTAAAGTGTCGCTGCGCAAGCAACGATGATGAACCACGCCACCACGTCAGTAAAAATGCAGCCCACAATTACGTCCAGCTGCGAGGCTTTATATTGGCGGCGCGTTACGCCTTTTTCCACGATGGAAGACTGCAAATAGAACTGCATCCAAGGGGCAATCGTCGTGCCGACGACGCCGATCACCATATAAAGGTAAGGACCATGAAAGGTGCCGAGCGACGGCGGTTTCAATGTGGCCTTGATCGCTTCCATCCAGGCGGGCTTGGCCAGCAGGCCGGCAAATATGTAGGTGATGTAAAAGAACGAGGCGGCGAGGAAAATCTTCTCAACGCTCTTGTATTGTCCCTTGACGGCGATCAGCCACACGATGACCGCGCAAATGGGCACGGCGATATATTTCGGGACTCCGAACAGCCCCATGCTGCCGGCAATGCCGACAAATTCACCGACGACGTTGCCAAAATTCGTAATCAGAATGCCAAGCATCATCAGAAAAGTGATGCGCAGCCCAAATTCTTCGCGAATGAGATCGCTAAGGCCTTTGCCGGTCACCGCGCCCATGCGGGCGCACATTTCCTGCACCACGATCAGGGCGATCGTGGTTGGAATCATCGTCCACAGCAGCAGGTAACCGAACTGCGCACCGGCCTGCGAATACGTCAGGATGCCGTTGGCATCGTTGTCGACGTTCGCGGTAATGAATCCCGGTCCTACGACGGCGAAAAAAAGCAGGATCTGGATCTTCCAGCGTTTCAGGAATTTCATGCGCGCGGTTCAGTGTCATTTGGATCGAACAAAAATCTGTACAAAGACGCCATAGGATAAACGGAGTCTGCGAATGGAACAAACAAAAACGTATAGGGATGGAAGAAAGAGGGACATGAACTGGACCAGCCTACGCAGGGGCGGACGATGCGATCCAAATATGGTGTCGGAAGAGAAAAGCGCCCGGCTCAGGCCGGCGGGCACGCACTCACAACTTGGCACGCAACATGTTGATCACGTCGTCCGGAGTAATGATGCCCATCAGGTGGCTCTTGTCATCAATGACCGGCAAGCTCAGCAGGTTGTACTTGTCGAAGAGTTCGGCAAATTCTTTCTCTTTGGCGCCTTCATGGACCGAGATGAGCCGCTCTTGTGAGAGAGCGAGCAGCGGCGTTCCGAGTGGCGCAAGCACGATTTTGACCAGAGGCACTGCGCCAGCCAGCGTGCCGTGCGAGTCGACCAGGAAGATCGTACTCATGCTTTCCATGCCGCCTTCGAACGCGCGCATCGTATCGATGGCATCGCTGGTCGTCGCGTCAACCGGCAGCGCCAGGTACTCCGTGGTCATGCGGCCGGCCGCGCTGTTTTCTTTGAACTCAAGCAGTTCGGTGACCTCCTGGCGCTCCTCGGGCTGCATCTGCACCAGGATTTCCGCAGTGCGCTCCTCGGGGAGGTCGGCGAGAAGGTCAGCAGCCGCGTCCGGTTCCATCTCCTCGACAATGTCGGCAGCGCGATCAGAATCGAGCGATTCGACAACCGCCTTCTGAACCCTCGGATCAAGTTCTTCAAGCGCCCCAGCGGCAACTCCTTCATCCAGCGTTTCGAAGACCGCTTCGCGTTCGTCGGGCGCGAGATCTTCAATGATGTCGGCGAGATCGGCGGGGTGGAGCTTTGCCAGCTTGTCGTAGGAAATTTTAAGTTTTACGCGACGCGCCGCATCGGTCTCGATCAGGTCGACGAAATCCCAGGGGATTTCGCGCGGCGGAATGCGCAGCAGCAAGGCGCGCAAAGCGGCCGCCGGAACTACGCCTTTCAACAAGCGCCGGACAGCGCCGCGCGCTCCAACGTCCACTCCTCCGACTTTCAGCTGAGGGCGGCCAAGAGCGGTGTCCTGATGAAAATCGACGTCATTGACGCGCACGACCTTGCGGCCGTAAACATCAATCACCTGCTGGTCGAGCAGGTCGCGGCTGAGGAGCAGCAAGCCTTCCATGCCGTTGGCCAGAACCCAATCGCCGGCGGCGTTCGTCGAACGCACGCTGCCGTCAATATTCGAAACCGAAGTGAGCGGAAGCAGGCGAAGGCCGGAGGAGGTCTTGACGATCAGCGCGGCAATTTTGGTGCGATCCTCCTGCGGCGCCAGGGCAACTTCGCGAACGCGGCCCTGCGAGATGCCAGTCGAGTCGAAGACGGGCGACCCCAACAGCTCGCTGAGAGCGATTGTGCTCATAGGCCAACAAGATACCGAGAAGAGAATACAAAACTGTGCAGAGGGAAGCCAGAATATTCCCTCTCGCCGTGCTACAAACGGTCGCGCACACCTCCCGTACAATATGTCGGCAGTTCGCGCTACAGAATCAGGAGAAAAGAAATGTTGTCCATCGCCGATGGGATTTTCTTGTGGAAAAGCGCAATCGTTAGTTGTGAATCGCGCTCGGGACGCGGTGATTGACAATCCGCATCCCAGACGGCATTATTAGCTACACCATCTGGCCAGAGAAAATTTCGTCGGACTCGGAGGCATTATGGTTCAGTTTTTCCGCAACATCTGGCAGGACGAGCAAGGTCAGGACATCGCTGAATATGCTGTGATGCTGGCGGTCATTCTGGTGCTTGTAATCGGCACGGTTCGCCTGATTGGAACCAGCGCCAACACAGTGTTTTCTCAGGCGGCCAGCTCGATCCAGTAGGATCGGGCTCGGTAGCTTCCAGCCCAATCTACTTCAGAAACAGCGGCATTCAGGCAATACTATCCAGTTCTGTCTCAAAACCACTTTGCAATATAAGGCCGGCATTTTGGCGGCTTCTCTATGCCTTTTGCCGACCGCGCTTGAACCCTGGCCAAATCTGGAACAGACGGCCACGCCCCTGAACGCTGGCCGCTAATCCTGGTCCAGATATTCTTCTGGAACGTCGTCCTCCGGAACCTCGCGTGTGCGAACCTCTTTTCCGGGACGGTCTCCGGCGCGCTCAACGCCGGCGACCACGTCGGCCTCGAATGCATTTCCCTCCTCGACCAACTCATCAACGCTTTCGGAATCCGCGGATTCAACGTTGGATAGACCTTGCGTATCTCCCGATTCGGTGGTCGAGCCGGATATCAATCCCTGGGTTTCATAGGGATCTTCGTCAAAACGTCGCATTCTTGCGGGAGCCCATTTCTTTGGAACCTTCGTGCTTACTTTCGTGCGAGCGTTCGCGGCTTTTGCGGCGGCGGTTTTCTTTGTGGCAGCCGCAGTGTTGGCCTTCGCCGCCGTCTTT
>JBAWAI010000520.1:0-15182 GCA_049589215.1 Terriglobales bacterium
CAGTCAGTGGATACGTGCCGGGCACTGAAGTGGGTGTGAGGGTTACCGTCGCCGACGCAAACTTAGTTGTATCTGCTTGCGACGTGGCTGTGACGGTCGCGCTTGTCGGCAGGCCTTCCACCGCTGCGGGAGCGGTGTAGTTGCCGTTCGCATCGATCGTCCCGCCGGTTGACGGAGTCACTGACCAAGTGACTGCCGTGTTCGTGTTGTTCGTGACGGTTGCGGTGAACGCCGCGGTTTGTGGCGGCCAAGTATACCCTGCGGGTGCGTTTGCGAACACAGTTGCACCCTCTGGGCTGACGCTGATCGCTGTCGGCGGTGTGCTGCTGTTGCCGCAGGCGATCAGGAATCCGGCGAAGAGCAGTGCGACGCAGAGCCCGGCGACCATGGAGTATTTCGAGCGCTTGCGTCCTGCGAAGCCAAGCATGACGACGCCCGCTAGCGGCAAGGTCATCGGCAGCAGGGGCAGACGGTTGTCGGCGCGGCGACGTTGTTGTTTTCTGGCGTCGTCGCCGTTTGGGCCGGCGGTGTTGATGGTGAGGGTAACGGTTTGCGGCGAGTTCGCACCCTGGGGGACCGCGCTAAACCCGCAAGTAACGGTTGCATCCGGCAGGCCGTTGCATGCGAAGGTGACAGCGCCAGCGAACGTGGTTGCGCCGCCTGTAGCCGTCACGGTGAAGGTGGAGGTGGTTGATGTTCCGGCTGGTGCCGGGGAGGGGGTACCCGGAGTTGTCACGTTAAATGTAGGAGCGGTGACGACCTGGTTCAGAGCTGGTGTAGAGGTACTCCCAGCGTTGTTCGAGTCTCCGCCGTACACAGCCGTGATCGGGTGCGTGCCGGGTGACAGCGTCGAAGTGGTAAAGGTTGCGGTGGCCGACAGGGGTATGCCGTTCCTGCCGTCGCAGATGCAGCCGAGCTCCACCGGGGGGCCAAGCGCGGTTGATCCATCGTAGAAGGTCACCGTGCCAGTCGGTGTGTCGTTGCCTGTTGTGGTGACGGTCGCCGTGAAGGTTACTGAGTCGCCGTATTTGGAAGGATTCTCGCTGGATTGGAGCGTGGTGGTGGTGGAAGAAAGTCCGGCTGTGGCCCAGGCGGCAAAGAGGTTGCCGGCATCGACTGAGCCGAGGCCGACTGCCGCGTTGTAGCCGGTGGTTGCATCGGAGTTCGACGCGTTAAATCCGATGAAATCGAGATTCGGACCGGAGCTTGGGCAAACGAGGTTTGTCGGCCACGGGTCTTCGGAGTCTCCCGAACTGGGTGTGCCTGCCTCGCACCAGGCTCCGTTGCTTCCAACGTTCACCTGATGGAATGCGCCATTGGCGGGTGTGGCTGCCAGGGTGTAGAGCGTGCCGTTGATGTTGCCGAGCCCCGCCTGGGAACTGCCATTCAAATACTGGTTGAGCATTGCGACCATGCCGGCAAAGATCGGGGTTGAGATCGAAGTGCCGCCCCAGGTGAAGCCGTAATTGGTCATGTTGTTGATGATGCCCTGTGCGCCGCCGGGAGAGCAGGCGCTGTTATTGTCGCCGCCGCCTAGTTCGCTGTCCGCGGTGCAGATGATGTAGCCGGGCCAGTATATGGACGCGAGGAGCGAGACGTCGGGAGAGTAACGGACGGGGGTGTTCAGCACGCCGCCATTGCCGGGGTCGATAGAAGCCAACGAGATTCCGTTTTGATAAGAAGGCTGGGGAATGCCGCTGGTGCAAACGCCGTTCTCATCGACGATAACGCAATTGCTGACACCACCGCCGCCGGCATCGAGACCGATATAGGTCTCCTGCGCGGTCTGCCATGAATTCAGCCCCGCGTTGCCAGAGCAGGTAGAGTTGCTCGGATTGGCGGTGCAGTAGATGCTCCATTGCTGCGCATCGTTCCAGACGTTCTCGGGTGCGTACTGCGAGAGGGACCCGCCGTTAGTGCCGTTGGCGGTGCCCCAGTAGCTGTCGGTGTATTCGTTGTAGGGAATCAAGGTGCCGCCGACGCCGGTGATCTCCGGGCTGCTGGCGGGGTAAGCCAATGCGTAGCCGTATACGGCTTCGCTATTTCCGTAGTCGCATTCGGCTGCGCCAGTGTCGCCGGCTGAATTCATGAAAGTCATGCCTTCGGCGTTCGCCATTTGAAACTCGGCTTCGTCGGCCGTGTAGGTGCCGTCGTACGCCTCGGCGAGTTCGCAGGGGAACGAGTAGCTCATGGTCATGACTGGAGCCACGGTGTTGTCGATGGCGTAGTACATGGAGTCGTAGATTCCGTTGCCGTCCGGGTCAGGAGCGTTGACATAGACAATCTGAGCCCCGCGGGCGGTCGCTCCGGAATACTCGAGGTCGATGTCGGCCTCAGGCAGGTCGTCTCCGAGGGAGTCGGGCGCGCCTGGGTCTTCATCGCCAGGTATCAAAATGTAGGCGAAGTTGCTGGTGTTGCAGGCGGTGATGACATCGGTATTGCTGGTGGTGCAAGAAATGGCCGAGAGCCCGAAGCCGGAGCGGAAGTCGGCGAGATCGTCGAGATAGACGTCGGTTTCACCGATGACGGCTATCGCCTGTCCGGTGCCGTCGATGCCATTGGTATAGAGGGTGTTCAGATCGTACATGGTGGCGACATCACCCGGAGCGATGTAGAACAAGTCTCCGCCCTCGACGGGGAATGTATAGTCATGCTTTGCGCGATGGGCCTGGGTTTTGGCGCGGAAGTTGTTGAAGCCGCGGAAACCGCTGACGACGCCGGAGAGGGCGGCGGGGATCACGGGCGGAGTGGTATTGGCGTAGTGGATCTCGTCATTGACTTTGAAATTGTGAAGCTGGGTCTGGAAGGTCTTGTCGACCTGGGCGGCGGTGCCATTGAAGACAATAAAATTGCGGCCGCGAGCCGTCTTGACGACGGTGAAGCCCTCCGACTGGAGCCATGTGGTGATCTTTTTGACGTCGTTCTGGCTAAGGCCGAAACGGCTGGCATACTGCTCGGGCGTGAGCCATTTGTGATAGGACGCGGAACGAGGATTCTGCTGGTCGGCGAGAAGCTTGTTGATGGCCTGCTGCTGGGCCGCAGTCGGCTTGGTGAGCAGCGTGAGGTAGGTCATCTTAAGCGAAGGGTCGACCCGGCCCTGGTCGAACTGGGGCTTGGCCCGCAAGGGCACACCGGTTGTCAACCGGACGGTTTGACCAGCGCTGACTGCACCCGTGATGCGGTCGGGCGCGGCGGCGAAGGAAAGAGTTGAAAGGGCCAGGATGGAGAGGATCGCTAAAGACATTGCAACCGCACGGGTGCGTGCCATACAGACTCCTTGACCTGAAGCAGGTTTTTTGTGGGACGAGCTATTTTAGGAGACTTTCCTGTAGTGGGAACAAGTTTTTTGCGAAATGGTTGTACCGCGGCACCAAGTTAGGAAAGATAGGTGGAGTTATCGGGTGATCGGGGATGCGGGTGATCTAGAGTCAAAAGCGCGCGGGACGGGCTTTGGCGCTTGTGGTCGAGCTTTGATAAAGCTGGCGACGGGGCGACCTGAGAAACTCGGGGCAAGCCAGATAGCGTCTGGGATTGATTTTGATTCTTTCGGAGTAACTGGTTGTTAGGCTGGATAATGAATGCTTGCACGAGGGCGCGCGGCCTTGGCTGTTACGAGCCTTGTAGCGTCAGCCTAATCGCAGCGTTGGCTGCCGGTTGAGTTCTTGCCGGTTAGATTCGAATGCACGTCCTCTTTTTCTTTGCGCTCAACTTTTTCTTTGCCGTCGACCTCTTGGAGCTTTGCGCCTTGGTTGTCTGTGCATGGCTTGAGCGCTTCTAGTGGGGTTGCAGCGGCGGCTTCGGCGGGGAGGTGGAGTTCGAGCATCGCCTTAATCTCATGCCAAAGATCGGGGTCGCATTCGATGGCGATGTGGCCCTTGGTAAAAGTGCGCGAATACCAGGAAAAGTTGCGGCAGGCGGCGGGCTCCTGGGGATATTCACGACGTACATTTCCGAGGATTCGTGTGCGCTCGGCGTCGGCCGCGACGATCCGGGAGCGGCCTTTGAGCGGGCCGTGAGTCTGATAGAAATTCATCGCCTCGGAGACATTGGCCGGAATCACACTATCGTTGGTGAAGGGTTTCGCCACGCTGTCGACCTGAATCGTGAGCGCGACGGGGATCGCGGCGCGATCCAGTTTGCGCGCCAACTGAACTACCGCGGAAGCTCCCCAGCTATGTCCGAACAAAATGACGCGAGGACTGGCGGTCGCTGATCTTGCAACAGGATTGCGGTCGTCGACGTGCAACTCACGCACGATGGCGCGATAGGCCTCTTCGATGTGGCTATTTTCGAACAGAGCAATGTAGGTCCCTGTGGGATATTCCTGTTGAAGCTCTCGAATCAAGCGGACTTCGGGGTGGTCCGCATCGTCTCGACGGACAAAACCACCGAGGAAGCCGACAACGATCACACGACTGGATTGAGGCGAAGACAAAACAGCGGGAGTCTTTGCCTGGACGGCGATCGAGTGCTGAGCGAGGGCCGCGGGACCTGCCAGAAATAAAATCAAAGCCAAGCACACGGCGGATCTCACGCTCGAGGCGCGCGGGCGCAGAAGCCTCGAGGTCACGGAAAACTGAGACGGTCGGCGGGAATCCGTGGGAGGCGAGGCGTATTGGCGCTGCGAGGCTTTCATGAGACGAGATCGATTTGTCGTTCTTTATATTTCACGGTCCGGTCTGCGGTCGGCGAAACGCGGGTGGAGGATCGGCCGAAGTCTTAAAGAACTGAGTTAGGGCAAACGACGAAATCGACGCGATTATACAGGACTCTGGGGGCTGTCTGGACGCTATCGATGTAGCCGATTCTTACGGGTGGAGGTCGGTCAAAAGTGTGGGCACGGTGGCGATGATCGCCTACGGGGTTACGTAGAGTTCTTCTTCGAGCAGCTGTTTGTTATAGAGCTCGGTGTAATAGCCGTTTTGGGTTATTAGTTCGTCGTGGGTGCCGAGTTCAACGATGCGTCCCTGATGGAGGACGGCTATGCGGTCGGCGTTGCGGACGGTGGAGACGCGGTGGGAGATGAAGATGGTGGTGCGTCCGCGCATGAGGTCGCGGAGGTGGTTGAGAATTTTGTCTTCGGTGTGGGTGTCGACGCTGGAGAGGGCGTCATCGAGGACGAGAATGCGGGGGCCGCGGAGGAGAGCGCGGGCGATGGCTGTGCGCTGCTTCTGGCCTCCGGAGAGCGTGATGCCGCGCTCGCCGACGGTTGTGTTGTAGCCATCGGGGAAGGATTCGATGTCGGCGGCGATGTTAGCGGCCTCGGCGGCGGACTTGATTTGGTCGAGCGTGGCGCTGGGGACGCCGAAGGCGATGTTTTCGCGGATGGAATCGGAGAAGAGGAAGGTCTCTTGTGGCACGAAGCCGATGTTGCGGCGGAGGTCGGCGAGGGCGTAGTCGCGGATGGGGCGGCCGTCGATGAGGACGGAGCCGGGGGCGGCGTCCTGGATGCGGGGGATCAGATTGACCAGCGTGGTTTTGCCGGAGCCGGTGGGGCCGACTATGGCGAGACTGGTGCCGGCGGGGATGGTGAGGTTGATGTCGTGGAGGATCTCGGTGTCCTGGTAGGCGAAGGTTAGATTTGCGAATTCGATATCGCCGGTGAGAGCGGGAATATCGGGTGATCTGGTGATCGGGTTATCGGGTGATCTAAGGTCAAAATCGTGCTGGGCTTGGGGTTGTGTTTGATTTGCAGATGGCCCGATGACCCGATGGCCCGATGGCCCGATTGCTTCCAAGGGCGATGGCTCATCAGCTATCTCTGGGTTGACCTGCATGATTTCGTTGATCCGGATTAGCGAGGCTGTGCCTCTCTGGAAGATGTTGATGACCCAGCCCAAGGCGATTACTGGCCAGGTCAGCTGGACCATGTAGGTGTTGAAGGCTACGAAGGAGCCGATGTTGATGCGGCCGAGGAGAACCTGGCGTCCGCCGACCCACAGCACGATTACTACAGCGACGCCGAGCATGAGTTCGAGCGTCGGCCAGAGCATGCCCATCAGGCGAACGAGGCCGAGGCTGCGGCGAATGTATTCCTGGTTGGCCTCTTCGAAGGCGGCGATCTCGGCCTGCTCCTGCACGTAGGCGCGGATGACACGCGCGCCGGAGAAGTTCTCCTGGGCGCGGGCGGAGATGTCGGAGAACATGGCCTGGATGCGCTCGAAGCGCTCGTGAATGCGGCGGCCGAAGTATTGGATGACGATGCTGGCGATGGGCAGTGGAGCAAAGGCGATCAGCGTGAGCTTGGGGCTGATGGCCAGCATGAAGCAGAGGGCACCGGCGGTGAAAACCAGCGTGTTCGCCGAGTACATGATGGCTGGCCCGAGCAACTGGCGGACGGCATTGAGGTCGTTGGTGGCGCGGGCCATGATGTCGCCGGTACGGTTGCGCTGGTAATAGGAATGCGAGAGTTGCTCGAGGTGCGCGAAGAGATCGTTGCGGAGATCGAATTCGATGTCGCGGCTGATGCCGATGACGACGTAGCGCGTCAGAAACTGAAAGACGCCTTTGAAGAGCGCGATGCCGACGATAAGCAGCGAGTAGATCAGCAGTTTGTGGCGGGTGACGCCGGAGTTGAGATCGTTGATGGCGCGGCGGATGACCTGCGGGAATAGAACCCAGACGCCGTTATTGAGGAGTACACAGAGGGCTCCGAGCAAAAGGCCGAGCCGGTGCCGCTTCAGATAGGGGACAAGAGGGCGCAGGCGCTCGGGCAACATGACGTTCAATAGATGAGATTGTAGCAGCGGGAGGTGCGGGCTAAGCTTTTAGCCAATAGCTTTTAGCTGCTGGCTTGAGGCTGACATCTGTTCGATGATCGAAGGGTGAGAACGGGTATCGACAGAGGCTTTTCGTTGACGACTTATGGTTTGTGGCTGGATGGCCGGTTAGCACGCGGGGTAAAAAGTGACGGGGCGAAGAAAATGCAGGCAGCGGTGAGAAGTGCGCCCGTCCACAGGGAGAGCGCGAGGGCGGTGAAGATCAGTCCGGAATAGAGCAGGTCGCCTTGCTCCATAATGTTACTCCAGGTTGTGGCGCACTGAAAAAAAATACCGGGCGGGCAATATTATAACCACCGCCCCGCCCGGGCTAGGAGAGAGCTTTCAGAAATCGTCTTAGTCCTCGGGCGCAGGAGGAGGTTCATCATTCGCATGCATGTGCGAGCGCATATTCGCCCCGCGCTCGGTCTCGAGCTGTTGCAGTTTTGTTTTCTGATCGGCGGTCAGCACCTGCATCATCTCTGACTTGATGCGGGCATGCTGGACCTGAAGTTCGATCACGGTCTGCGAATTTTGCGTGGCGAGGGCGCGCGTTTTCGCTTCATCGAACGGGCCACTCGCTTCGAGAGCCTTCATGGCCTCGTGATTCTGGCGCTCCTGCTGCATGAGCGGCTTGAGCGCGGGCTTTTCTTTTTCCCAGATAGCCTTCATCTGGTCTTGCTGGACGCTGCTGAGATCAAGTTTGTCGGTGTAGAAGTTGAGCATGTGCGCAAATTCGCCGTCGGGACCGTGGCCGTGTATACCCTGCGCGAATAGGAAGGCCGTGCCAATGAAAAAGGCGGCGGCGATGGAGAGGAAGCGGAGTTGTTTCATCAAATTCTCCTGATAGTCTTGAATCGTGCGCAACTAAACCCGCGAACCCTGCAGTACGAGACGAGCCTGTGCCAATCCGGTATAGAGATAAGAACACTTTTCGGGATGACTCGTGGTAAAGAAACGGTCAAGGCGGGTAAAGATTTGTAAACATGGCTCTCAGTTCCAAGCTCTCAGTGAACCCGGTATTGTCAGGCAGCGAAGAATGAGACCTAGGTGGGATCACGAGCCTTGGAGCTTAGGACTTGGAACCTGGAGCTGTTCTTACAAATCTTTACCGCCCGCAGCCTCGCCGAGGTGTTAGATGAGTAGAAAGATGGAACGCATACTGGTGATTGACGACGACGTCGAGTTGTGCGGACTCGTCGAAGAATATCTGATTGCCGAAGGGTTCACGCTGAAGGCTGTGCATGACGGCGAGCGCGGGCTGCAGCAGGCGCAGACCAACGAATATTCGCTAGTGGTGCTGGACGTGATGCTGCCGGGCATCAACGGCTTTGAAGTGTTGCGTCGAATTCGCAGCGTGTCGAAGATTCCGGTGCTGCTCTTGACGGCGCGCGGCGAGGATGTGGACCGCATCGTCGGGCTCGAAATTGGCGCCGACGATTATTTGCCAAAGCCGTTTAATCCGCGGGAACTGGTGGCGCGGATCCGGGCGATTCTGCGCCGCACCAAACCGGCGAAAGCGGCGGACGCCGTGCCCGAAGTGCTCAATGTTGGTGACGTGGAACTCGACCCCGCCACTCGCACGGTGTTGCGCGCCGGGCAGCCGGTTGACCTTACCTCGGTTGAATTCAATCTTCTGGAAGTCTTGTTGCGCGAGGCGGGGCGGGTGGTCACGCGCGAACGGCTGGTGAATGCGGTGCTCAGCCGCAAGTTTATGCCGTTTGATCGCAGCATCGATATGCACGTCAGCAAAGTGCGGCGCAAACTCGGCGACTCCGACGAGAACGGTGATCACATCAAGACGATTCGCGGGGTGGGATATATGTTTGCTCGCCCTGCGAAGGTGAAGAACGAGGCGGCAGAGGTAAAGGCGAAGAAATAGATGAAGAGCTTATTCCTCAGAATCTTTCTTTCGTTTTGGGCGGCGTTGCTGCTCTTCATCGTGCTGTCTATTTTGGTGGCGATCGCGGTGAACCCTGGCCGCGGGATCGAGAGCCAGGAACCTGAAATTCTGGCTGAGGCCGTGAATGCGTATCAGAGCGGCGGCGAGCGCGCCGCGCACGACTATCTTGAGGGTTTTTGGCGCAAGGAAGAGATTCGGGCTTTTGTGTTCGATCCCACGGGCAAGGAACTGAGCGGGCATCAGCATATTCCGCCCTGGATTGAAGGTTCGCGCCGCAACTCTCAATTCCACGGCTCGTGGTGGGACAATCTGATGCCGGATCGGATCAAGCGGCAGGCACTCACGCTGGACGGCAAGCGATACACGCTGGTGCTGGAGATGCCGCCCAGCCCGCGAATCCTTCTGGGCCCGCACTCGCTGCTGCTGATTACGATCGCTGTACTTTCCTCGGGACTGGTTTGTTATTTGTTGGCGCGGTCGATGACGAGTCCCATCTCGCGGCTGCGGCAGGCTGCTCAGAGCCTGGCGGCCGGCGACCTCACTGCGCGCACGGGCGCTCCAAGCAGGGGGCCGAGCGGCGAGATGGTGGAGTTGATGCGCGACTTCGACCGCATGGCGGAGCGGCTCGAGGGCCTGGTGGATTCGCAATCGCGGCTGCTGAAAGACGTTTCGCACGAATTGCGGTCGCCGCTTGCTCGGCTGAGCGTGGCGTTGGGTCTCGCCCGGCAGCGGTCGACGCCTGAGATTGAAGGGCAACTGGATCGCATTGAACTCGAGGCCGACCGGCTCAACCAGCTCATTCAGAGATTGCTGACGATCGCGCGGCTGGAGTCGGGCGCAGACGGGATTCGCAAGTCGAGCCTGTCGCTGCGCGAACTGGTAGAGCAGGTGGCGTACGATGCCGAGTTCGAGAGCGCCGGCCGCGGGTGCCGGGTGACGGTCAACGGCGAAGCGCCGGGCGGAGAAGAAAGCGGAGATGACGAATTTCTGGTCGATGCCGACCCCGATCTTCTGCGCAGCGCGGTCGAGAACGTGGTGAGGAATGCGATGCGCTATACCGCGCCCGGCTCCACGGTGAATGCGCGCCTCGAGAGGCAGGCCACGACGAGCGGCGAAGAGATGGTCGTTCGTGTCTCGGATTCGGGTCCGGGTGTGCCCGAGGCGGCGCTGGCCAAAATATTCGAGCCTTTCTATCGCCTGGACGACGCGCGCAACCGCCAGACGGGCGGCGCCGGACTTGGGTTGTCAATCGCCGATCGCGCAATTCGTTTACACGGCGGCCACATCAGCGCATCCAACCGAAAAGAGGGCGGGTTGGAGGTCGAAATCCGAATTCCGGCGAGCTCCGGCCACGCACCGGATAACGGCGAAACCGGTCGCGCCGGTGATCCTGGGTTTGCTCTTCCCGCCCGTTCCTGATACACAAATATGTTTCGATTGCAGTGAACGGCGCCGGGCGGTTGTCTGCTTGGCAACCTGAATCGCGAAATCGTGCGAGGATGGTGCGGGCTGTTCGACGAACCCGTTCAGCGGCCAAACGCCTCGATGATCCACAATGCAGCGATCCCGATGATAAGATTGCCCGATACCTATTAGGAGAGCAGACGTTGAAGAAGACAGGTTTGGTAGTGGCCCTGGTGGGCATTTTTGCGCTTAGCGCGTTGCTGATGAGTTGCGGGAGTGGAGATTCTCGTCCGTCCGGCCTCTTATACGTGGTGAGCCAGTCGCTCGACAATGTGAGTTCATTCTCTGTGGATCTCGACAGCGGTGAGCTGTCGCTCATCAGTGATGATCTGTCCCCCACCTGCCCGACCAACTCGACGTGCGGCTTGCCGACCGCAATTTCGGTCGACCCCACCGGCGCAACCGCCTTCGTAATGGGCCAGCAGGCGATTTCGAGCTTCACCGTGAATTCCAACGGAACACTTTCGCAGCCCACGGTGGCGGCGACGTTTCCAACCGGGTTGTCGGCGCTCGCCATGTCATCGACGGCCGCAGGAGACATGCTTTTCGTGATTGCTTCGCCCGCCTCGCCGTCGCTCACCAATGAGCCGCAGATTCTTGCTTACAGTACGAAGCCCGGATCGACGGATGTGACGCTATTGACGGAAACGCCACTGAGCGTGGTTCCGACTGGGGTCTCGGTGACCGCCTTTGCTTTTCCTAACCAGTCCGCGGAAACTTTGTTGTTTGTCACCAGCAACGTCGATCTGAACAGCCCTCCGAATGACAGCGAGTTGAGCATGTTCTTTGTTGATTCCTCCGGGAACCTGACAGAGCAGTCGGGCTCGCCTTATACGGCGCAGGCGCCGAATCCGATTTCAGTTTTGGCGGTGAATACCAATCCACCGCAGCAGAATACGGGCGGCGTTTTTGTGTACGTGGGCAACCAGGCGGCGGTGACGGGTTCGGTGAGCGCGTGGGAAGTTTGTACGCAGCAAGACTCGGCGTGCACCGCGCAGGACGTACAAAATCAGAATCTTGCCGTGACCGGAAAACTCACGACCGTCGGGCAGAATCCATTTGCCATGCTGGTCGATCCGACCAACAGCTTTCTCTATATCACCTGCAACGTCGGCAACAACGTCTATGGGTTCAAAATGACGACAAACACAGGGGCGCTGACGCCGCTGGCTCCCCCACTCGAGCCGACCGGCTCAAGCCCCGTGGCACTGGCCATGCATCCAAGCATCAACAACACCAACGAGTTTCTCTACGTGGCGAATAATGCGAACAGCACAATTTCGGGATACACGGTCGATGTGACGAGTGGGAATTTGAGCAATCCGATGGCGCCGGTCATCTTTACGGCGGGCAATCCGTATGGAGTTGCAGGAAGATAAATAAATCGGGTCACCAAAGCAATCGGATCATCGGGCCATCGGGTCACCTAAAGTCAAGACCGAAAGTCAAAACAGGCGGGCTGCGATTTCGATCTCCGATGGCCCGATGTCTTTTTAGGTTGGCATCCTCAGAATTAAGTAGCCTCCGATAAATCCAAAAACCAGATTCGGCGACCAGGCTGCGATCGTGGGCGGCAGTTGGCTTATGTTGCCCATGGCTTCGAAGAGGCCGGAGATCGTCCAGTAGACGACGCCAATTCCGATGGCAGTGGCTACGCCGGCCAGGGCTCCGCGCTTGCCGGAAGAGAGCGCGAAGGGAATCGCGAGCACTGCCATCACCAGCGTGATCAGCGGGTACGCAATCTTTTTTTGCAGCTGCACGCGCAGGCGCACCACGTCAAAGCCGCTCTGCTCGAGGTCGTGAATATAGCGGCGCAATTCGTCGTAGTTCATCTCCGACGATTGCTTGACCTCTTTTTTGAAGTAGGCGGGCGGCTCGCCGAATTGCGGGAACGTGGTGGCGTCGAATTTCTTGTACTCTTCGATCGCCGAGCCGTTCAGGGTTCGCTCCCACCCTTGCTCGTAGACCCATCGGCCCATTTCACTTGCCCAGCGCGCGCGTTCCGCCGAAACGCGGCGCGTGATCTGAAGAGTCTGCGGATCGAACTGAAAGACCGATACGCCGCCGAAGGTGTCGCGGTCGGGATCGAACAGTTGGTAATAGTAAATGTCGGAGTGCTGGCCGAAGATCCATTTGCGGTCGGGCCGCAGATAAGTTTGCGCGGGCTTGCCCTTGATGCGGCTGCGCAACTCGTCCTGCCGTTTGTTGGTGTAGGGAAGATACAGCTGGTCGGATAGGAAAAGCCCGGCCGCGACCAGCAGCGAAGCGATTACCACCGGAATGATAATGCGATAGAGGCTGATGCCGGTGGCCTTGATGGCGGTGATTTCGTTGGTGCGCGTCAGTAATCCAAAGGTGACGAGCACGGCCAGCAGCATGCTCATGGGCGCGATCGGATAGTAGAGAAAATAAGGTGTTACGTTGAGCAGGTATTCGCCCACGGTGAGCACCGAAATGCCGTTGTGCAGAATATCGCCCAGCAACTCGAAGAGCGTGAAGACCAGCAGCAGCGTAACGAAGGCGCCGGCAATCATGGCGAGATAAAGCAGAAAGTCGCGCATGACGTAATCGTCGAGAATAGTGGGAAATTGAAGATTGAAGAGGCGCCAGCTTTTGGGGCCGCGGCGCGTGTCGAAGTCGCGGCCGGAACGGCGGTTTTTCACGAGCGCGGGCTCGCGCGATGATTCTGCCGATGCGGCGCCGTTGTAAGACGCAGTGAGCGCGCCAATGCCGTTCGTCGCCGGCTCAGCGGCTTTTTTCGAGAAGCGCGCCCACGACAAGCTGATGGGACGCCGCTCGGATTGCCACAGCAGAAATGCTCCGCCCACTAGAAAGAGAAAATCAGCGAGCCACACTCCGGCAGCGGGCGACAAACGCGCCTGCCGCGCCAGCGAAACGCCAACCAGCGACAGTGAGTAGTAGAGAAAGACCAGGAGAATGGTCAGCACGAAGCCGCTCGACTTGCCGCCTTTTTTCGATGACAGACCTAGTGGAATGCCGACCATGGCGAGCACGAGGCAAGCGGTGGGAAGCGCGAAGCGGCGATGAAATTCAATCAGCGTCCAGCGGCGGGTGCTCGGGTCGGCGGTGCGAGCGGTCTGGAGCAGTTCACTGACCTTCATCTCGCTCAGCGAAGCGGGCTCATTCGGCTGATTGTTGGTGGCGGGCGGAATCTGGATGGGAATATCGGTCGTGTCAAATGTCGAAATCTGATAGTGGTCGGCGCTGGTGGGATCGGTCTCGTGCGTAGAGCCGTTGGTGAGGTGAAGATCGAGCGAGTCTGTGCCCTGACTGATAAGCAAGCCTTCGCGGGCGAGGGTGACACGCGGCGCGGCAGGATCGGTGAGATCGGCGAGAAAGACGCCTTTCCAGAGCGCGCCGCCCGACATCGCCTTGACGTCTTCAACGTAGAGCACGAGCTTCGGAAAGCCTTCATAAAAGACGCGCGGCTGAACTTCAAAAGAAGCCTGCGACGAGCGCAGCTTGTTCTGCAATTCATCGAGTGAGGCCAAGGACCGCGGCGCGATGTAGACGCTGTTAGCGAGGGCAACCAGCCAGGCGACGACAACAAAAATCGAACAGATGCGCAGGAATGACCATACGCTGAGTCCGCTGGCGCGCATGGCGGTGACTTCGCTGTCAGCCGAGAGGCGGCTGAGTCCGATGAGGATGCCGACCAGCACGCCCATGGGTATGGTGTAGGTGAGGGCGACGGGAACGGTGTAGAAAAAAATCTGCGCGACGCTGGGCAGCGGCGCGCTGTTGCGGACGACCAACTCCAGGATGCGCCCGAGGTCGCGGGTAAAAAGGATAAAGGTGAAGACGGCGGCGCCGATGAGGGCGTGGGAAACGACTTCTCCCAGAATGTAGCGGGTGAGGATGCGCATCCGCGAAGGAGTGGCTGTTGCGAGTCTAGCACGGAAGACAGTTGTGAACCCGAGGGAGTGTCAGTGCCACGTCAGCGCGCACAATGCGCCCGCGAACCTGTGGCAAAGCACGGCATCGTGTCTACGCGGCGATGCCTTCAGTTCCGTGCGGCAGCACTGGCCCGGCTTCAGCCTCGCCGAGTTTCCAGGTTTCGTCGGGATTAGTGGACAGCAGCGGCCAGCCTTTCGAGAGCACATAGCGCAACCACGCTCCCGCCATCTGCGAAGTGACCACGGCGGTGATGACCAGGGCAGTGTAGAAGGCTGCGTTGATGATGCCCGCGTCGTAGGCCACGCTCGCGAGCACGATGCCGGGACCGCCGCGCGCATTCGTTGTCAGTGCGATGTTAATGACGTCGAGCCCGCGAAACCCGCCGAGCCACGCCGCCAGTGCCGCCGAACAAACCGAGATCAGCGACGAGCCCACGAGAAACACCAACAGAATCGCAAATGAGAACTGCCGCCCGAAAACGAGCCTGTAGCCGATGATTCCAAAGTAAATCGGGACGAACACGCCGAAGGCCACTTTGGAGATGGCGTCGATCGGCGCGGCGAAGCGCTCGCGCTGGCTTCCATACAAGCCTCCAACAATGCCGTACCCGGCCAGCAGTGCTGCGAATTGCAGATTGACTTCGAAGATCGCGGCGATGGCGCAGTAAGTCATCAATACAGCCATCGCGTATCCGACTGGAGAAGCCTTATAGAGCACATTCGCGTTGGCGTTGCTGAGCCGCTTCAGCAGCCCCGGCGCAAGGAAGAGTCCGATTAAAGCAAAGAGCAAAGTTGTGATCACATGTGCCGAGACGACGCTGGTGACGTGCTGTTGTGCCCGCGTCGCCGATGTGGCGATCGCGGTGGCGAATGCCAGCACGACCCATAGCGCGAGGTCTTCGAGCAGGGCATAGCCAAGGATCAGGCTCACAAAGCGTGTCCGCATGATGCCAAGGTCCCAGAAGATGCGCGAGATCACGGGAATGGAGCAGACTGCCGTGGCAATCGCGACGATGAGCAGAGTCGAAATTGGCTGACCGGACGATCCGGTCAGCTGGTGGAGCGGGATCAGGCCCGCGAAGCCCAACCCGAGCACCAGGGCAAAACTGGCGAGATCGGAAACCGTGAGCAACAGGAAGG
>JBAWAI010000521.1:0-7384 GCA_049589215.1 Terriglobales bacterium
GGTCGCGCCCCTGGCCGCAGCGTGGCACTGCGCGGCGGAGGCCGAGCGAGCATTCGTCCAAACGGCTCCATCCGCTCCATCAACCGCAACGGCATGCACATCAGCAACGGCTTGCATGGCGGCCGTACTGTCGTCAGCGAGCATAACGGCGTCCGCGTCGTCAACCGTCCCGGCGGCGGCTACGTGCAGCATGCCTACATGAACCGCGGTGGTCACGCCTATTACTCGCGCACATTCTACGGGCACGGCGGCTACCACACCGGCCTTTATCGCGGCTACTTCTATCATGGCTCCCACTACTACGGTTATTATCCCGGCGTCTGGTTCCATCCCGGCTTCTACGGATGGGCTTGGCATCCCTGGGGCGCGCCCCTGTACTGGGGAGTTGGCGCGTGGGGTTGGGGCGGTCCGTGGTATGGCTTCTACGGTGGATGGTGGAACCCGTATCCCGTCTATGCGGGTCCGGCGTTCTGGCTCACCGATTACCTGATCGCAGCTGAGTTGCAATCGACCTACGCGGCGCAGTACAACACGGCTGCCGATGCCGATGCATCTCAACCGGCTCCGTCGAATTACTCCGATAACGGTGGCGGTCAAGCAGCCAACTCGCAGGTCACGCTCAGTCCGGAAGTGAAAGACGCGATCGCCGAAGAGGTGAAGGCTGAACTCGCTGCGCAAGAGCAGCAGGCCCCAACGCAAGGCGGCGCGGCCGATCAGGGCTCATCTCCGGCCAACAACACTGACGACAATCAAGTGCCACCGGCGCTCGATCCTGCGCGGCGCACCTTTGTCGTCGACAACAACGTCACTCTGGTCAGCGATGGCCAGGAATGTGACCTCACCGGCGGCGACGTGCTGACGCGCCTGACCGATACTCCCGATGCCGATGGCAAGGTTAACGCCAGCGTTTCGGCCAGCAAGAAAGGTGAATGCGGCGCCGGCAAGCAGGTACTCGTCTCAGTTGACGACTTGCAGGAGATGCGCAATCACTTCGAGGAGCAACTGAACAACGGCATGAAAGAACTGGCCGCGAAGCAGGGAACGAACGGAATGCCGAAGGCGCCGGATGCAGGTACGGTCTCCTCCGACATCCCCGCTCCTCAACCCGATCAGGACGCGTCCAAACAACTGTCCGATCAGCAGGCGCAAGCCGACCAGGCCGAGCAGCAGGCCAAGCAAGACGCTGCCGGTCAGGGTGGTGGCGGACAAGAGTAAATTCGCAAGTCAGCAAATAATGCGGGCGACCTGTTAAAGGGTCGCCCGTTTTTGCTTAGCTGTTCGTTTTAACTATCGTTTTGAAACGCCGCTCAGGTCAATCTTTCTCACTCAGCCCGGCGATCACCTCATCCGTTTTTCTCACCCGCGCCAGCCGCGGAAATATCTTCTCAAATGCAAAGCGTTGCGCCTCGACGCCCATGTTGGTGGTGCAAGCGTCCTCGACGATCACAAATGCGAACCCCAACCCTGCGCCCTGCCGCGCCGTCGATTCGACGCCGACATTGGTCGAAATGCCTCCGAGCACAACCGTGTCGATGCCGCGCTGCCGCAGCGTCTGCTCCAATTCCGTGCCCGCAAATGCTCCCCAATGCCGCTTCGTGATGAGCAGATCGCCCGCCTGAAATCCAGCGTCAGGTGCGAGCTCCGACGCGCTGGCCGGCGGCGGAGGCGCATTCGGATCACGCGTCGGCTCATCCACTGGAAGTTGTAAAACATTCGCCATATCCACTCGGATGTAGACCACAGTCACGCCCCTCGCGCGAAAAGCCTGTGCCAGCCGGCTGCCGTTCCGCACGACCTCGGCGGTCGAGTAAGGAGCCGTCTGCCTCGCCACAATTCCATTCTGTAGATCGATCAATACCAGCGCGGTTTTCTTTGGGTCAAGGTGCAATGAGTTCATATATGAGTAGAATACGCGCGGCAACAGGCTGTCGGGAACATCGCGCGCGGCATCTTGCGGGAAATTTCGGCACAGGCGGGCGCTGACTGAAGAGCCGTGTATAAATGCCGTGTATAAATAAAGATTACGCGATCCGAAGAAATCAAATTCCGGGAATTACTGATGCTCTTTATCCGCCGCGGCCTCATCCTTTCACTGCTGCTTCTCTGCACATTCGCCACGGCGGACACGGAATACTATCGCCACATCTTTTTCGATAACAGCCTCGAATCCGATGCCTACTTCTATAGCGAAGGGCGTGCGTCCTCGCCGTCACTTCTCGAACTTGTCAATAAGAAGCTTCCCGTCAGTCGCGACATTTTCTTTACTCCGCCCAACGCTCTGCGGCTGAAGTGGACGTCGGCTCCAGATGGCGGATGGGAGGCAGGCATCCGCGTTGTGAATTTCAGAAATCGGCAGCCGGGTTTCGCCGGAGATGTTCTCTTTCTGTGGTGTTATTCAGTCGAAGGTATTTCTCCCGCTGACCTGCCATCGATCCGCCTGCTCGACTCCGCCGAAAATTTCTCTTCCCCTCTTAAGCTCGGCGACTTCGTGAAAGCCCTGCCCGCGCGAGAATGGACCCAGATCGGCATACCATTGCGAGAGTTCAAGACCGGCTCCATCCATCCCTTTCAAGGCAGCCAGGCCATCAGGATTATCTTCAACCAGAATGCGGCAGACGGGGCCGAGCACACCTTGATCGTCGACGAAATCAAGATTGACGATTCCTCATCCGCAGTCGCGCCCGACGATGCTCTGAAGCCCACTTCAAGTTTGCCCGCGCCCCAAAACCTAGCCGCCAAAGGTTACGAGCGCCATATCGATATCAAGTGGGATCCGGTCGGATCGCCCACCCTTCAGCGTTACCTCGTTTATCGGGCTCTGCGTTCGCAGGCTCAAAATGCGCAAACTCAAAGTGCCCCGTCCGAAGACACCCAGGATTTCAAGCTCGTCGGCATGCAGGTTCCGGGAATCAACCGCTTCACCGACTACCTCGGCGAGCCCGGCCAGACCGCGCGCTACAAGGTCGTCGCCTCCGATCGCCAATATCGCACCTCAGGATTTTCGAACGAAGCCACCGCCTCCACCCGAACGATGACCGATGACGAACTGCTCACGATGCTGCAAGAGGCCTGTTTCCGCTACTACTGGGAGGGCGCGCATCCAGTGGCCGGGACGACGCTCGAAAGCATCCCCGGCGACGATCGGATCGTCGCGACCGGCTCCAGCGGCTTCGGCATCATGGCTCTCATTGTTGGAGTCGATCGCGGATTCATCACTCGCGATCAGGGTTTACAGCGCCTCACCACAATTGTCGACTTTCTCGAAAAGACGCCCCGCTATCACGGCGCGTGGGCTCACTTCATGGACGGGTCTACGGGAGAGGCGCTTCCCGTCTTCGACATGTTCGACAACGCCGGCGACCTGGTCGAGACCGCATTCCTGATGGAAGGTCTGATCGCCGCCCGGAAATACTTCGAGGGTCCGAGCCAGCGCGAACGCGACGTGTTCGCCCGCATCTCGCATCTCTGGGAGACGGTCGAGTGGGATTGGTATCGGCGCTCTCCGCAGAGCGATGCGCTCTACTGGCACTGGTCTCCCGAGTGGTCCTGGCACATCAATCACCGGCTCACCGGGTTCAACGAAGCCATGATCGTCTACCTGTTGGCCGTCGCGTCGCCCACTCACTCCGTGCCCGCCGAACTCTACTATTCCGGCTGGGCAAATCAAGGCGAGGCGGGAGCAAAGTACCGGCGAGGATGGTCAGGATCGCGCGCGGGAGAAAGATACACCAACGGCCACACCTACTACGGCATCAAGCTCGACGTCGGCGTTGGCACCGGCGGCCCGCTTTTCTTCACCCATTACTCTTACATGGGCTTCGATCCGCGCGGTATTCGTGACCGTTTCACCGACTATTTTCAAAACAACCGCGACATCGCCAAGATCAACTTTGCTTACTGCCAGCATAATCCGGGACACTACAAAGGGTACGGCCCGGATTTCTGGGGCTTGACTGCAAGCGATGGCCCACGCGGTTATCTTCCGCATGAGCCAACGCCGGGTGATGACGACGGCACCATGACCTTCACCGGCGCACTGTCGTCTTTTCCCTACACGCCGGAAGCCTCGATGGCCATGCTCAAGCACGTGTATCGTGATCTCGGCAGCGAAGTCTGGGGAGAGTATGGTCCGCGCGATGCCATCAATTTGAGCGAAGACTGGGTCTCTCCAATCTTCATGGGACTGAATCAGGCGCCGATCACAGTGATGATTGAGAACTACCGCACCGGGCTTGTCTGGAAGCTTTTCATGTCGAACCCGGAAATTCAGCCAATGCTCGACAAGATCGGATTCACGCCCGACGCACGAACAAACTCTCCGCGTTAGCCAGACGTTCGAACACTCCGGTCAACACGTACGTCGGTGAGACTTCAATCAGTCTGTAACGCGCCGGTGAGATCACTCACTCGCGCGATGCGATGCTCGCGGCAGTACTCGGCCAAGTCCTCCACCAGTGTCTCGGTTGCCACCGGATCGAAATAGCTAGCGGTTCCGACCTGCACCGCGCTAGCGCCCGCCAGCATGAACTCCGCCACATCCGCTGGCGTTGTGATCCCGCCCATGCCAATCACCGGAATCTTCACCGCCCGCGCCGCCTCATAGACCATGCGCAACGCGATCGGCTTGATCGCCGGTCCCGAGAGCCCAGCCGTCACGTTCGCAATTCGCGGCTTGCGCGTTTCGGCGTCAATCGCCATCGCTAGAAAAGTATTCACTAGCGAAATCGCATCGGCACCAGCTTCCTCGGCCACATGCGCCATCAGGGCAATCGAGGTTACATTCGGCGAGAGCTTCACAATCAGCGGACGCGCCGCAACCCGCTTCGCCGTGCGTACGACTTCATCCAGCAACTGCGGATCGCTGCCGAATGAAATTCCTCCCGACGCCGTATTCGGGCACGAGACGTTCAGCTCATACGCCGCGATTCCTTCGCCCTGATTCAGAATTTCGATCGTGTGTTCATAATCCTGTCGCGTATAGCCGAAAACGTTGGCGAACACGACCACGTTTTTCTTTTCGCGCAGCGCCGGCAATTTTTCCTCGAGAAATGCCGCCGCGCCAATGTTCTGGAGGCCGATCGCATTCAACATTCCCGCAGCTGTTTCGTAAAGCCGCGGCGGTGGATTGCCGGTCATCGGCTCAACCGAAAGCCCTTTTACGACGAGGCCGCCGAGCCGGTCAAGATGCACGATGTCTTCAAACTCGATTCCGTATCCAAACGTGCCCGATGCAGCAATGATCGGATTTTTCAGCTCGATGTCGCCCACGCGAATGCGTAAATCGGGAGCGCCGGAAGAAGCCGTGTTTGGAGGTGACGGACTCATTTCGCACCTCCAGCAGCCGCGCCATCGTGCTCGGCCGAACCAGAAGGAGCAGTTCGATGCGAAGCCAGAGCCTCCGTCAAGACTCGTCCGGTAGCTTGCGCGGGAGCGTTAATCCCCAGCAACGACGCCAGCGTCACTGCCAGATCGACTGGTTCCGCGTGAGTTCGGTAGACTCCCGGCTGAAACGCCAGTCCGTAAAACGCGAGCGGCACATGCGTGTCGTACGAATAAGGCGTAGCGTGATCCGTGCCCTTCGTGATTCCGACTTCAAACGGTTTCGGAACGCCCATCACGTACCATCCGCCCTCGGGAGAAAAGCTGTGCGCATAACGCCGGCCAAGTTCGGTGTTCGGAATCGACGTTCCTTGCCCCAAACGATACTTCGTGAAATATCCCGCGAACCCGATCTGTTTGAGCGCCTCGCCCGCGTCGAGCTCCGCGCTGATTTCGTTTCCGCCAGCCGCCGTAAATGCCTCTTCGTTGAGCCATGCCAACGGATAATCCAGTTCGCGCACATACTCCGCTTGCTTGCCAAACTTTTTGGAGAGCAGGGAATTGGCCTGGTCGCGCAGCACCTTCGCGTCAAGGTTGGCCGCGGGCAGCCGCAGAGTCTTGGCAACGTCGGGCAGCGGAGCAACGCCGTGATCCGCCGAGAGCGCCATCCAGACATTCGCCATCCCAATCTGATGCCCAAGAAACTCGACGAACTCGGCGAGCTGCCGATCGAGCGCCAGCGCCATGCCGCGCATCTCGGGTGCGTCCGGCCCAACCTGATGCCCCAGAATGTCATTAGCCGACAGGCTGATCACGAGCAAATCCGTCGACGGACCAGTGCCCAATTTTTCGTAGAGCATCAACTCCTTTGCGAAATCAAACTCATATTGATTCGCAAACGGAGTCGAGCCGACAACTTCGTAAAATCCTGCCGGCTTTCCGTCGCGGCCGTTCCGCGGGGCGGTCGTTCCCAAAACCTTGCCGCTGTCGTCTTTCCATTCGAGATTCCAGAATTTATCCGCGCGATGACCGGTATCAAAATTGCGCACCCATTCGGGAAGCTCGGCGCGATAAAACGTCGAGGTAATCCAAGCCCCGCTCTTCGGATCGATCCAATACGCGCCGTCTGCCGCAAATCCGCCGGGCAAAACGGCTGCGCGATCTTTCAGCGATATCGCAAACACTCGCGCTTTTCCGCCGGTCGCAAGTTTCAACTCATCGCCCAGAGTGTCGCTTAAAAGATTGTGTGGCGAAGCACCAGCTCCGCCCGCCTCGTTTACGCCGACCAGTTTAGTCGCGTCATCTTCGACCGAACTGACCCTCTTTTTCTTTTCTGGATCCCACCACTCATTGGCCAAAATTCCGTGTCCGCTCGTATAACTGCCCGTGAAGAGCGTTGCATGTCCTGGAGCCGTTCTCGTATTGGCATAATCGTAATTACAATCTGAGAAGTACGCGCCGCGCTCCATAAAGACCCGGAAGCCGCTGGCAACAAATTGATCGTGGTAGCGCTCCAGATAATCGCCGCGGAACTGGTCGATCACAATCACCACAACCAGCTTTGGATGCGCATCATAAGCGGAGCCAAAAGCCCGCGGGTGCGCGAGAAGCGATGACAGCAGGGTGAGCGCGATGCAAAAACAGGGGAGTTTCATTGCGATTTAGTTTACAAGAGATTTCCGGCCGCCCGCGCCCGTTTTGTTCCGGTTCTTCTCCGCGTCTTCGGGATATTCCCGCTACGTCTGCTCTTCAAGATTTTGCACGGTCACCCTGCACGAACCAGTCTTTTTCAGCTAAAGTTAAAAAGAATGCTAGATCTTAACTTCGTCCGCGATAACCTGTCCCTAGTCGAGGAAAAACTGCGCCAGCGCGGAATGAATCCCGCTGAAGTTCTGAAGGATTTTCAAGCAATTGACGCCGATCGCCGACAGGCGATCACGCACGTGGAAACACTCAAAGCCCGCCGCAATCAGGCCTCTGAAGAGATCGCCCGCCTGAAGAAAAACAAGGAAGACGCGACCGCGCAGATCGAAGCTACCAAACAAATGCGCGAACAGATTCAGGA
>JBAWAI010000522.1:0-2571 GCA_049589215.1 Terriglobales bacterium
ACGCCGTAGTATTCAAACCACTGCTAGCCGTGCTGCTCTCCGCAAAATCGGAAGCCGACGAATTTTGATTTTTCTGGAACGTCGCCTCCAGTTGCGCAAATGCCGACTGCGCTCCCGAAAGATCACCCGACTGCAATGCCTGCCCAATCGCGTTGAAATCCTGCTCGCGTCCGCTGTTGTTGAAGGTGTTTCCGCTCTTGAACGGCGAATTCTGACCCAGCGCCTGAAGCGCGGTAAAATCCTGCTGAGCGTTCGCGACGTTGCCTGACGAGAGATCCTGCCCCAACTGGGTGATGTCGGCATTGCGCTGCTGGTAAAACGCCCGCTCCTGCTGATAGATCGATGTGGCAGGGGACCCTGAAGCCGACGGCGGCGCAGCGGGCGAACTGGCCGCCGTCAGAATCGCCTGCGCGATCGAATCCGTTCCTCCTCCGCCTCCCGATCCGCCGCCATTCTTGAACGTGCTCTCCAGTTGCGCGAACGCCTGCTGCGCCGCTGACAGGTTGCCCGACTGCAGCGCCTGCCCGATCGCGTTGAAATCCTGCTCGCGCTGGTCCTTCGACGCGAATACATCCCCATTCGCATTGGGTCCGCCCTGGCCCAAACTCTGGAGCGTCGCAAAATCCTGCTGTGCATTCGCCAGATTGCCCGAACTTAAATCCTGTCCAAGTTGCGATACATCGCTGCTGCGCTGTTGAAAATAGGCTTGGAGTTCCTGATAAATCGAACCCGACGAAACAGCTGTAGTCGACATAAATTTCTCCTTCAATAACGGCAACGGTTCTCCACCAACTCTCCGTCGCTGTCCCATTCAATTGATCGGCTCGCTCCCTGCGAACTTTAGAGCGTGCCTGCATGACTCTACCGCGGCTTCGTCTTTCTACAAACCAGCGAAGGGGTACCCACCAGAGTGTGTTACTGCCTCCGTCAAACCACCGCCTCACCAACCACCCCGCCATCCCTCCATCTGGTTTATCCTTTCTTTTCGTGGGGGTAGTCTTTGAAAATGCAATCGCCGTCGTCCCTGTCGTCGCTATCACTTAACGCCCGCCTCGTTTTGATCGTTCTCAGCTTCGCCACACTCATCTCGAGCCTGCCCGCCTCCGCCCAGCAGTTCGATCCCGCGCTGTATCAGGATCTCCACTGGCGCATGATTGGTCCCTTCCGCGGCGGCCGCACCGTCTCCATCACCGGCATTCCCGGACATCAAAATGTTTTCTACATGGCGCCCAGCGACGGCGGAGTCTGGAAATCCACCGACTTCGGCCACACCTGGGTCCCGATCTTCGACAACCAGCCCACCGGCTCCATCGGCGCCCTCGCCGTCGCGCCCTCCAATCCCGACATTATTTATGTCGGCAGCGGCGAAGGCCTGCGGCGTCCCGATCTCTCCACCGGCGACGGCATCTACAAATCCACCGACGCCGGCCGCACATGGGTGCATCTCGGCCTCCGCGACGCCCAGCAGATCGCCAGCATCATCGTCGATCCCAAAGATCCCAACCGCCTCTTCGTCGCGGCGCAGGGCCATCCCTACGGCCCCAATCCCGAGCGCGGCATTTTCCGCTCGCTCGACGGCGGCCAGACCTTCACCAAAGTTCTCTACAAAGACGAGAACGTCGGCGGCATGGACCTGACCTTCGATCCGCGCAACTCGCAGGTCATCTTCGCCAGCATGTGGTCTTCTCGCCGTCCCGTGTGGACCACCGGCGGCGGCTACGACGGCCCCGGCAGCGGTCTCTACAAATCAACCGATGGCGGCAACAACTGGCATCAACTCACCAAAGGATTGCCCGGCGAAGCCGAGGGCATCGGCCGCATCGGCCAAACCATCTCCCCGAGCGATCCCGACCGCATGTATGCCTGGGTTAACTCAAAGAAGGACAGCGGCATCTACCGCTCCGACGACGCCGGCGAATCCTGGCAGCAGGTCAACAGCGAAGGTCGCATCTACGGTCGCGGCGACGACTTCGGCTGCGTTCGCGTCGACCCCACCAACAAAGACGTCATCTACGTCGCCAACACTTCCACCTACCGCTCCACCGACGCTGGCAAAAATTTCACCGCCATCAAAGGCGCGCCCGGCGGCGACGACTACCACACCATCTGGATCAATCCCGAAAATCCCGACATCATCGCCCTCGCCGTCGATCAGGGCGCCACCATCAGCGTCAACCACGGCCAGACCTGGAGCTCCTGGTACAACCAGCCCACCGCGCAGTTCTATCACGTCATCACCGACAATCAGTTTCCCTACTGGGTCTACGGCGGACAGCAGGAGAGCGGCTCCGTCGGCACCGCCAGCCGCAGCGACTTCGGCGAAATCACCTTCCGCGACTGGACCACCCTCGGCGTCGAAGAATACGGCTACGTCGCGCCCGACCCGCTGCACCCGAATTTAATCTACGGCGGCAAAGCCACCGTCTTCGACCGCACCACCGGCCAGACCCGCGACGTCGGGCCCGTCGTTCTCCGCACCGGCCAGTATCGCTTCAACCGCACCGCGCCGCTCATCTTCTCGCCCGTCGATCAGCACGCGCTCTATCTCGGCTCGAACGTTCTCTTCGTCAC
>JBAWAI010000523.1:0-2358 GCA_049589215.1 Terriglobales bacterium
CACGATCCTCGCCCGCTGCTGTCCCTGGACGCAGAATCACATCGTAGTAATCCCCCGCTACCGTGTTCGCGGGTCGCGTGGCATACGCGATGCCATAGCCGGGAATTTGCAGCGGCGCTCCCGGCAGAAGCCAGCTCTGAATGTCCTTGGCAATTTCGAGGTCGTGCTTCATGACCACGCGGTCGGCCAGTTCGAGCAGCAGCACGACCAGAATCAACAGGCCGCCCACGAGCCGCATGTCGAACTCAAAAACGTGAACCTCGCCCGACTTGTCGCTGTAGGTGCCTCCCGCGGAAAAGATCAAAAAGATGAGTCCCAGCAGCAGCAGCACGCGCCGCGCGGGCGACAGCTTTTCGATGATCGCCCAAAAGAGAGCCTTGGCGATGTACCAGAAACGATGCCATCGCGACTGCCCAGCCTGCCGCTCCTTTAAATCTGCCGAATAGAGCCGGTAGCTGGAGCGCGCGTCTTTTTCAAACTGCGCCCAGAGCTGGTGAATCGCCATGCCTTCGCTGACGCGCTGCCAGAAGCGAGTGGCCTTGACCTTGATGTCGGGCGGTGGAGGAGTCTGCTGCGAACTCGCCATAGTGAGCGACCATTATAGAGGGTGCCATAAAGCGGCAGGAGCGAGACGAACACGCGCCGTATCCCTGGGTGAGATGAGTAGGAAGCGAGATGAACCAGAAGTGATAAGCCAGCCGACGTAGTGACGAATTCCGCGTTGCCGCCCGCGCCGGATCCGGCCAGCAGCTCTGCTATTGGTAGCGTTCGCGCATGAAGCTGCCGATTGCGGCGTAGGCGGCGGCCAGCGTCTTCTCGTCCGGCAGAAAAACAATGCGGAAATGCTTCGTGCCAGGCCGTTGCCCAAACCCCGACCCATGCACCACCATCACGTACTTCTGGCGGATCAGGTCGGTGACAAAAACATCGTCGCCCTCAGGAATATCGATGCGCGGATAAGCATAAAACGCGCCCCGCGGCGCGACGCAACTCACGCGCGGCGTATCCAAGCACCATTGCATAGTAAGATCGCGCCGCGAACGCAGCTTGCGTTTCACTTCGACCAGATGATCCTGCGGCCCATCCAGCGCCGCCGGAATCGCATACTGCTCCGGATGATTAGCGCACAACCGAGCCCGCAAAAGCTTGTTCACGCCATCAAGGTAAGGCTTAATGGCCGAAGCCTCGCCGCTGGCAATGCCCCACCCGATGCGCCATCCGGGCGCGAGATAATTTTTTGACAGCCCGCCAAACGTGATCACCGGAACGTCGGGCGCGATCTTGGCCATGGCGATATGCGGGTCGTCTTCCTGATTCTCACTAGGAATGACTAATTTGTCGTAAATCTCGTCGGCAAAGATTACGAGATTATGCTGCCGCGCCAGTTCGGCAATCTGCTCAAGCATGGCGCGCGTACAAACCGAGCCCGTGGGATTGTTGGGATTGATAAGCACGATGCCACGCGTGCGCGGCGTAATCTTGCGTCGAATGTCGTCGAGATCGGGCTGCCAGCCGTCCTCTTCATTCAGATAATAAGCATTGAGGCCGATGTCGAGTTTCGCCAGAACGGCCGAGTAGAGCGGATAGTCAGGGCACGGAGTGAGCAGGTTGTCGCCCGGATTGAGCAGCGCTGCAAGGCAGATGTCGACGGTCTCGCTGACTCCAGAAGTAATAAACACATCCTGAATGGTAGTGATGCCCTTGCGCGCGGCCTCGCCGCGAATGGCATCGAGCGCCGGCTTGATGCCAGAAGACGGCGCGTATCCATTCTTGCCGTCAAGCATGGCCTTATGAACGGCTTCGATCATGTGCGGCGGCGTCACGAAATCAAAAACGTTTGGATCGCCAATATTCAGCGGCAGAATCTTGTGTCCCTGGTTGGCCACTTCATCGGCGATGCAGGCCAGATCGCGAATGGCGTAGCGAACGTTTTCGAGGCGGCTGGCGCAACTAATCTCGCGAGTTTGGGTGATGGGCATGCAGCACCAAGTTTACCGCCGAGACGCAGGATCGCCGAGAAAACCTTTCTTGATTGTTTCTCTCGACGTCTCGGCGATCAAAGTCTTGTCCTACTCCCCCCGGTCAATCTGCGCCTTCTGCAGCGTGTCGGAGTAATCCACGTACACAGCCTTCCACTCCGTATAAAAATCAACCGCCCCAATGCCGCCTTCGCGATGCCCGTTGCCGGTCGCCTTCGTGCCGCCGAATGGCAGATGCACCTCCGCCCCGATCGTCGGAGCATTGATGTATGTGATGCCCGTCTCCAGATCGCGAATCGCGGAAAACGCCTTGTTCACATCTTTGGTATAGAGCGACGACGACAACCCGTACTCGATGCCGTTCGCGATCTCGATCGCA
>JBAWAI010000524.1:0-1899 GCA_049589215.1 Terriglobales bacterium
CGGCAAGGGCGTCTACGTGTGGGATTCGACCGGCAAAAAGTATCTGGATTTTCTGAGCGGTCTCGGAGTGAACGCGCTCGGGCACAATCATCCGGCGATTCAGAAGGTGATTCGCAAGCAGGCGGCGAAGCTCATTCACACCTGCAACATTTTTTATCACGAGTTTCAGGCGCCGCTGGCGAAGCGCTTGACGGAAATGTCGGGCTTGGATCGCGCCTTCTTTTCGAACAGCGGAACCGAGGCATGGGACGGCGCGCTGAAGCTGGCCCGCGCTTTTGCGCAGATAAATCACGCGCAGAAGAAAAACGGAGCGCGCCCGAAATGGCGCATTCTGGCGATGGACAACTCATTTCACGGGCGCACCTACGGTGCGATGTCGACGACGGGGCAGAAAAAATATCGCACGCCGTTTGCTCCCCTCGTGCCGGGCGTGCAGTTCGTCACGTTCAATGACGTCGCGGACCTTGAGCGCAAGTTCGACGCCACCGTGTGCGCGGTCTGCATCGAGACGATTCAGGGTGAAGGCGGCATTCAGTCGGTGACGCATGAGTTTCTCGAACTAGCGCGTCGCTTGACTGCCGCGAGCGGCGCGCTGCTAATACTCGACGAAATCCAATGCGGCCTCGGTCGTACCGGCAAGCATTTTGCCTATCAGCATTACGATGTGCTGCCGGACGTGGTCACCGTCGCAAAGCCGCTGGCCGCGGGCCTGCCGCTCGGGGCAATCCTTGTGACCGATCGCGTCGCGGCAGCCATGCATCCGGGCCTGCACGGCACAACTTTTGGCGGCGGACCGCTGGCCTGCGCAGTGGCCATCGAATTCCTGCGCCAGGAGCAGAAGCTGCTAAAGCATGTCGTCGCGATGGGCGATTATTTCGGCGCGGCGCTCGAACAACTCGACGCCAGGCATGGCTCGATTCAGGATGTGCGCGGGACTGGTTTAATGCGCGCGATCGAACTCGACTCCGCCGATCTCGCGAAGGCCGTGCTGGTCCGCATGCGCGAAGCGGGGATCATCATCAATCGCACGCACGAAAAGGTTCTGCGATTCTTGCCGCCCTACATTATTGAGAAGAAACATATCGACCAGCTCATCAATGCACTGGATCGGGCATTGAACGCCGGAATTCAGTCGGACAATAAAGTCAGCAAGCCAAAAACGCGCGCGAAGAAGAACGCCGCCAAGCCCAAGGCAGGCTTGATCGCGGCTCCAAATGCAGCGCTGGCTCGCAAGGACCAAGCGGAGCAGGAGGAGAAGGAGGAAGAATATGCGCACGCGTGACGCCGTTCTTCCCGACGCCGAGCAGATCGAGGCGTTGATTCGCAACTATTCCGGCGACGGCACTTTGCTGCCGCGAACCCTCGCCGAAATTTGCGAGAACGTGCGCGATTTTGTCGTGCTCGAAGACGCGGGCCGCATCATCGGATGCGGCGCGCTGCATTTATACGGCGTGCACCTCGCCGAAATAAGATCGATCACCGTCGATCCTTCGCGGCAGAGCGGAGGCGGCGGAAGGCGGCTGGTGAAGGCGCTTCTGGCGCAGGCCGAAAAACATAATGTAAGTTGCGTCTGCCTGTTTACGCGAATTCCTGAATTCTTTTCGCATCTCGGATTCACTGTGGCGCAGCACACAGACCTGCCCGACAAGATTCACAAAGATTGCTATCAATGTCCGCGCCTGGCGAACTGCGATGAAGTCGCGATGATTCGCGGCGAATTGCCGGCGTTTGCGATTTTGCCTCCGCCCACCAACTGGGTGTACAAGATTCAGCAGGCATGACCTCTCTCAGAGTGCGGCGCTCTCCCGAAAAAACCCTGCTTCCGCGCGGCTTCTCCTTCTCGGCGCTGGCTGCAGGAATCAAAGTGAGCGGTCGGCCAGATCTCGCCCTCGTCGAGAT
>JBAWAI010000525.1:0-7083 GCA_049589215.1 Terriglobales bacterium
CTTGCTCGGTGAGCTGTCCGCCTTCTTCGTAGCCTACGTAGCCGGGAGGCGCGCCTATGAGGCGCGATACTGCGTGCTTCTCCATGTACTCGGACATGTCGATGCGCAGCAGGGCGCGGTCGTCGTCAAAAAGAAACTCGGCTAAAGCCCGCGCCAGTTCTGTCTTTCCGACCCCTGTCGGTCCGAGGAAAATAAACGAACCGATCGGACGCTTCGGATCACTGAGGCCGGCACGCGATCTCCTGATGGCGTTCGAGACTCGCTCCAGCGCTTCGTCCTGGCCGACTACGCGCAGGCGCAGGCGATCTTCCATGTTGATTAATTTTTTGACTTCACCTTCGAGCATTTTCGAAACTGGAATACCGGTCCACTTGGAAACGATGCGGGCGACATCTTCTTCGTCGACTTCTTCTTTCAGCATTCGGCCAGATGCCGCTCTGGGCGTGGCTTTTGAGCCATCCTTGCCCTTCGTCCCATCTTGCGCGGAGCGGCCTTCGAGTTGATCGGTAATCTTTTTCAGATCTTCTTCGGTCTGCCGGATCAGGCCATAGCGGATCTGCGCCACGCGTTCGAGATTTCCTTTGCGCTCTTCGGCCTGCTCTTCGACTTTCAACTGCTCAAGTTTTTCCTTCAGAGCACGCGCTTTGGCGATCACGTCTTTCTCGAGTTTCCATTTTGCTTTGAGCGCGTTCGACTTCTCGCGAATTTCCGCCAGCTCTTTTTCCACCAGCGACAAACGCTCGCGCGAGCTGCGGTCGTCTTCTTTTTTCAAAGCCTGCTTTTCGATTTCGAGTTGCGTCGCGCGGCGCTCCAGTTGATCGATCTCGGTCGGCATGGAGTCGATCTGAATGCGGAGAGACGCAGCAGCCTCGTCGATCAGGTCGATGGCTTTATCGGGCAGGAAGCGGTCGGAGATATAGCGATGCGAGAGCGTGGCCGCGGCGACGATCGCGGAGTCTTTAATTCTCACGCCATGATGGACCTCGTATTTTTCTTTGAGCCCGCGCAGGATTGCAATGGTGTCTTCCACGTTCGGCTCACCTACGAAGACAATCTGGAAGCGGCGTTCCAGCGCGGCGTCTTTCTCGATGTACTTGCGGTATTCGTTGAGCGTGGTGGCGCCGATCGCGCGAAGTTCGCCGCGAGCGAGCGCGGGCTTGAGCATGTTGGAAGCATCGATGGCGCCTTCAGATGCTCCCGCGCCGACGAGAGTATGCAACTCGTCGATGAAGAGAATGATCTTGCCTTGCGCGTCTTCGATTTCTTTGAGGACGGCTTTGAGGCGGTCTTCGAATTCGCCGCGATATTTCGCCCCGGCCAGCATGGAGCCGAGATCGAGTGAGACTACGCGTTTGTTCTTCAGCACTTCGGGAACATCGCCCGAGATGATGCGCTGGGCCAGGCCTTCGACAATTGCCGTCTTGCCGACTCCGGGCTCACCGATGAGCACCGGATTATTTTTAGTGCGGCGCGATAGGACCTGAACTACTCTGCGGATTTCTTCGTCGCGTCCAATGACCGGGTCGAGTTTGCCGCGGCGGGCGGCCTCAGTGAGATCGCGCGCGTAGCGCTCCAGCGCCTGATACTTGCCTTCGGGATTCTGGTCGGTGATGCGCTGCGATCCGCGGACGGAGGTGAGCGCCTTGAGAATCGCCTCGTTGGTGGCGCCGTGACGCGCGAGTAGTTCCTGTGCCGGATCGCGTTTGAGACTGGTGATGGCGAGCAGCAGGTGCTCCGTCGACACGTACTCATCTTTGAATGCGTCAGCTTCCTTGAACGACTTTTCCAGAAGCTGGTTGACCTGCGACGACATGCCGGCCTGATTGGCTCCGCTGCCGGAGACCTTGGGGAGCTTGTTGATCTCCTGATAGATCTCCGAAAGGACGGCTTGCGGGCCGATGCCAATTTTTTCCAGGACAGGGACGACGATGCCTTCCTTGTCTTCGACCAGCGCGGCTAAAAGATGGATGGGGAGAAGCTCGGGGTTGCCGTGTTCAGAGGCAAGTTCGTTCGCGCGCTGGATAGCTTCCTGCGCTTTGACAGTGAATTTATCCCAACGGATGGGCATGGGTTAACTCCATTTGGTGATTGTGCAATTTCGTAGTCAAAAACCGCGTTCTAATTTGATGCGTCGCGATAGAGGCCGGTGGCAACCGACGCCGTCGCAACATTGTCCTCCAAAAGTCGAGGCCCGAGCAAAGTGTCCGGCCTCTCCTCAGGGCAAAAGTATTTTTCATTTGCTTACATTGAATACCAAACATTTCAAGTAGCTGGTTTCCGGGATATTCAGGACGCTTGGATGATCTTTGGAAGCTCCCCGGTTTTCGAGGAGCCGAAGGATTTTGTGAGCATCCTGGGCGGCGGCGGCTACGGTTTGCTGGAAGTCGGATTGGCTTACATGGAAGGAGCAGGAGCAGGTGGCGAGGATGCCGCCGGGCTGGAGCATTTTGAGGGCGCGGAGGTTAAGTTCCTTGTAGCCGCTCAGGGCTTTATCGAGGTCGCGTTTGGTTTTGGCGAAGGCGGGCGGATCGAGAACGATAGCGTCGAATTTTCTGCCGCCTTGGGCGTAGTCGCGGAGCAGGTCAAAGGCATTGGCTTCGATCCAGTCGACTTCGCGGCTGTTGAGAGCGGCATTTTGGTCGGCCATTTCGAGAGCGGGGCGGGAGCTGTCGACGCCGGTGACGGACTTGCATTTTCCTGCGAGGTGCAGGGCGAATCCTCCCTGATAGCAGAAAACGTCGAGGGCGTCACCTTGGGCGTAGCGGGCGGCGGCCGCGTAGTTTTCGCGCTGGTCGAGGAAGGCTCCTGTTTTTTGGCCTTCGAGTGCGTCGTAGTGGAAACGGACGCCTGATGTCTCCCCGGGTTTCTCCGAGCCCAGGTTAGCGCGCACGGAACGCGCGCGAACCGGGGGCACAGTCTCGTTTTCGAGTTGAACTTTTCGAGTTGTGTCGTTCATGGTGATGATGGTGGAAGTTTTCTTGCCCCACAGCAGACCGGAGTCACGGGGTGAAAGTTGTTCGAGGTCGCGAATGCGCGGGTCGACGCGCTCGACTATGCCTTCGGGCTTAAGCTCTTCTAAGAGTGTTTCAATGATGGCGCCGCGGGCGGGCTCGGCGTCCAGGGCCTGAGTGAGTATCTGAAGGGAGACCACGTCGTTGTAGCGATCAATAATTAGACCGGGGAGGAAGTCGGCTTCGCTGAAGACGACGCGGTAGGCATCGGTATTTTCGACGTACTTTTTTCGGTAGGCGAGGGCGGCGCGGATGCGCTCGGAGATTAGTTTTGGGAGGTCAGGTACTTCTTCTCTGGCGGACGCGATCATGCGGATGGCAATTTGCGACGAAGAGCTGTATAGGGCCGTGCCTAGTGGCTTGCCTCGCGGATCGAGAACCTGGACGGTGGCGCCGGGCGCGACTTCGGGCGAGGCGGTAAGGTCAGAGCGGTAGACCCACGGGTGTCCGGATTTGAGCCGGGTTGCACCGCGGGCGGAGACCGTGACGGCGGGCTTGCTCGCGGACGCCTTGGGAGCGGCAGGTGGTTTCGGCATCACCCGATGTTACATGGTAAGGATTTTGCTTTTCTGGGAGTCAACGGCAAAAGGTTTTCATCACCGAGGTTCTCGCCGCCGGAAGAAGGGGGACTTGGCCGGGACCCAGGCGTCGAAGAGAGCGATGCGGGCTCCGGCGCGCTGGAGGTTGAGCGCGGCCCAATCGCCGAAGATGCCGCGCCGATGTGGGGTTTAGAAAGCATTAATAAAGGATCGTCTTTAGAAGACGAAAGTTGCGGCCAGGAGAGAGGTTCCACCCTCCGCTCCACTACAGCTGATTTTTTCGCGCCGTCTTTGCCTTTACACCTGTTCGCGCGACTCGCCGAGTTCCACGTTGACTTCCATTTTTTTCTTGCCGCGGAAGATTGTGACTTTTACCGAGTCGCCGGCGCGATGGTTGTTCATGACCTGGGCCAAGTCTTGCTGGTTTTCGATCTGTTTGCCATCAATCGCTACGATCAAATCGCCTCCGATGAAGATTTGCATGTTGCCGAGGTAGGCGCGCTCGGTGCCTCCGCGGAGGCCAGCGTGATCGGCAGCGCCCCCGGGAACTGCCTGCACGACGAGCAGGCCGTAGTCCGCGGCAAGACCGAGTTCGCTCGCGAGTTCGGAATCAATCGGAAGAGTGCGCACGCCGAGTGCAGGGCGGCGGACGCGGCCGAGCGTGACAAGATCGTTGAGCACGGCCTTGGCAGTGTTGATGGGAATCGCGAAGCCGATGCCGGAGCTTTGCTCGGCGCCATTGGACGCGATCATGGTGTTGATGCCTATGACCTCGCCATGCCAGTTAAGGAGCGGGCCACCGGAGTTGCCGGGATTGATAGCCGCATCGGTTTGAATCGCGTCGTCGATCTGCATGCCATCGGGCTCGCGAACGCCGCGAATGGAACTGACGATGCCGCGGGTGAGCGTTCCGTTAAGCCCAAATGGATTGCCGATCGCGTAGACCTTTTGACCAACCTGGAGATTCGAGGAATCTCCGAGAGTCATGGGATGGAGTTCGGGCACTTTGATCTGAATGACCGCGAGATCATGGGCCTTGTCGGTGCCAACGATGGTGGCGCGGATCTGCTTTTCGCGTCCGTGAAGGGTTACATAGACCTCGCGCGCGTTTTCAATGACGTGGAAGTTGGTGAGAATGTGACCTTCTTTGTCGATGATGAAGCCGGAGCCTTGGCCCTCCTGCGAGTAGGCGCCGTAGAAGAAATCGAAAGCCTGAACGCGCGAGGTGATGTTCACGACCGAGCCGATATTCTTGCGGTAGACGCTGATGTTGTTCTGCTCCTCGGGATCGAGCGAGTCACCGCTGGCGGCTTCGGTGATTTCGACGCGCTGCGGATGGCTGGGCCAACCGGCGGAGTGAAAGGCATCAGTGTGATGGGTCGTGAAGTAGAAAAAGCCGGCGACCAGGATGATGGCGAGGATTGCGGGACGAAGAGGTCTCATGGAATGGCTCGGTAGAAACTGCCTGTGAAGATTTTAGTCGAAGGGAGTGGATCGGGTCATCGGATGATCCGATATCATTTCTTTCCCCAGCCGCCGCCGCCGGGAGATTCGATCCTTACTCGCTCGCCGGCGTGCAGGCGAGTGCTGGTTTTGCCGGGAAGTTCTTCTTCGCGGCCATCGTTTCGAATAATGACTGTGCGGCCGGGAGCGCCATCGGTGCCGCCCTTGAGGCCGTAGGGGCCTCGGGATCGCCGGTCGGCGAGCAGAGTGACATGGGCGTCGGTTAACACTTCGATCTCGCGGATGATTCCGTTTCCACCGGAGTGGAGGCCGCGACCTCCGCTATTGGGACGCAGGGAGTACTGGCGAAGCCGTACCGGGTAGGCATTTTCGAGCGCCTCGGCGGGCGTGTTCAGCGAATTGGTCATGTGGGTGTGGACGCCGGAGATGCCGCCTTTGGTGGGGCGCGCGCCCATGCCGCCGGCGATGGTTTCGTAGTAGGCGAAGGGCTGAGGAGTTCGCGAAGCGTGGTCTCGAGAACCGCTTTGGAATTCGCCTCGTGAATCCAGGCCACCGATGGTGAGGTTGTTCATGGTTCCGGCGGCGGCGGCTGGGATGCGATCGGGAATGGCGTGGGCGAGCGCTCGTAGAAGTACATCAACAATTCGTTGCGAGGTTTCGACGTTGCCACCGGCAACCGCAGCGGGAGGGTGCGCGTTGACGACCGTGCCGACCGGCGCGATGACGCGAAGTGGGCGCATGAGGCCGGCGGTGGCAGGGACGTCGTCGCGCAGCAGGCAGCGAAAGACGTAGAAGCAGGCGGAGTAGGTGATGGCTTCGACGGCATTGACGGCGCCCTGAACCTGCGGAGCGCTGCCGGTGAAATCAATCGTGACGGCGGCGCGATTTGAGAGTTTGGCGCGCGTGGTGGGAAACGCCGCGGGCCGCGTCTTTCCGCGAGATTTGTTGGAGACTCGCGAGACGTTGATGCTGACGGCGATGCGGACGGGTTTGGCGTCGACTCCATCGTCATCGAGAAAATCTTCCGCCTGATATTCGCCGGGCGGCACGGAGGCGAGAAACGCGCGCATCAATTCTTCCGAGTAGTCGAGCAGATCGGCGGCGGCTTTTTGAGTTCGGGCTAGGCCGTAGCGGGCGCATAGTTCGCCGAGGCGCTGGGCTCCGGTCTGGCAGGCGGCGATCTGGGCTCCGAGGTCGCCTTCGCGTTCTTCGGGGGTGCGGACATTATTCAGGAGCAGGGCGAGCACGTCGGGAACGATTTTTCCGGCGCGCATGATTTTGACCGGCGGAATGCGCAGGCCTTCCTGATAGATCTCGCGGCACGGGCCCATCGAGCCGGGGTAGGTGCCTCCGACGTCGGCGTGATGGGCGCGCGAGGCGACGTAAAAATCGGGAGTCGCGGTGTGGAGCGGTCGCCCGTTGTCAACCTTGCCAGCAGGTTTCTTACCCGGTTTTCCGACGTAAACCGGCATGACGAGGGTGATGTCGGGCAGATGCGTGCCGCCGCGGAAGGGGTCGTTGAGCATGACAACGTCACCCGGTTCGAGTGGAGAGTGGTTGAGCTGGCATTGCTCGATGGCCGCGGCGACGGACATGGGCATGGAGCCGAGATGCACGGGCATGTGGTCGCCCATGGCGATGACCTGGCCGCGGGAATCGAAGACTGCGCAGGAATAGTCGCGACGCTCTTTAATGTTGGGAGAAAAAGAAGTGCGGCGGAGGGCGGCGCCCATCTCCTCGGCAATGGAGTGGTAAAGGTTTTTGAAAACTTCGAGTTCGATTGGATCGCGCATGGTGTGCGGCACGAGTTTACGACAAGTCAACCTAACCTGCTTCTCGCGGTTAGTTCGGCACCAAACGGGTTGTTTTTAAGAAAGTTGGTTTTTGATTCTCTACCCTAAAAAGGAGTAAACTCGGCGCACTAAGCAGCCGCAGGCAGTTCCTGCGCGCCCGGCTGTTCCCCCAGTCACGGATTAAAAGGAAGGTTTTATGAAGAATGTGAAAATCGCCGCATTGGCATCGTTGTGTCTTGTCTTTGGTTTTGCCAAACTGCCCGCCGCAAACACAGT
>JBAWAI010000526.1:0-1850 GCA_049589215.1 Terriglobales bacterium
CCGTCGCAAAGCGCGGCGGAAAAATTACTCTTTCTTGTCGCCGCCCTCAGCTGCCGGAGGCGCTGACTCGGCTTCGGCTTGCGCCTGCTGGTCGGCTGCTTCCATCGCTTTGCGATTTTCTTCGGCACGCTTGGCGCGAACTTCGGCGCGCTTCTGGCGCTTCTCGTCGAGCACCTGCTCGCTGCCGAGCAGTTCGATGAAAGCCTTTTCGGCGCCATCGCCCTTGCGCCATGCGGTGCGTACGATGCGCAGGTAGCCGCCGTTGCGGTCGCCAAACCGCGGCGCCACCGTATCAAAAAGTTTGTGGACGGCCTCGTCGGTCATCAGAAAAGCGGCGGCCTGACGGCGGGCGGCGAGGTCTCCCTTTTTGCCGAGCGTGATCATCTTTTCAACGAGCGGGCGCACGGCCTTCGCCTTGATGGCGGTGGTCTCGATGCGCTCCTCCATGATGATCGAGGTCACCATGTTGCGGAAAAGCGAGCGGCGATGGCTGGTGGTGCGGCCTAGTTTGTATCCTGCGACTTTGTGACGCATTGTCTTGGACCCCAGTTCTCAGTTGTCAGTTCTCAGTTCTCAGTTGAGAACCGGGAACGGGACGGGCGAGGTCGCCGTCCCAACAGCCGGCAAGTCGCCGGCGCTACTCTTACAGATCGTTATCGCCGTACATCGAGGCGGGCAGAATCTGGTTGGAGGTCGGACCGGGGACGGCGTTGCCGTGCTCGTCGATCTTCATGCCCAGGCTCAGGCCCATCGATGACAGAATTTCTTTGATCTCGTTCAACGATTTGCGCCCGAAGTTTTTCGTCTTCAGCATTTCGGCTTCGGTCTTTTGGACGAGCTCGCCGATGGTCTGAATGTTCGCGTTCTTCAGGCAGTTATAGCTGCGCACCGAGAGTTCGAGTTCCTCAACCGAACGGTTGAGGTTCTCGTTCTTGATCTCGGGCCGGCGCTCTTCGCTCGACGCCGCGGTTTCAATCTCTTCCTCGAAGTTGATAAAGATGTTCATGTGATCTTTGATCAGCTTGGCGGAGAGCCCGAGCGCGTCGCCCGGAGTGATCGAGCCGTTGGTCCAGACTTCGACGGTCAGCTTGTCGTAATCGGTGATCTGGCCGAGACGCGCGGCTTCGACGGTGTAGTTGCACTTGCGCACCGGCGAGTGAACGGAATCGATGGGAATGAATCCGATGCCGAGATCGTCATCGAAATTCTTGTCGGCCGAAACATAGCCACGGCCGCGCTTCAGGCGCATTTCCATGTCGAGCTTGCCGCCTTCGCTGACGGTCGCGATGTAGATTTCCTTGTCGAGAATCTCGACGTCGGCGTCGGCTTCAATCATGGCGCTGGTTACTACGCCCGGCTGATCGGCGCGCAGGTAGATTGCTTTCGGGCCATCGCCCGCCAGCTTGAACGGCACCTGCTTCATGTTGAGGATGACGTCGGTCGCGTCTTCGACGACTCCGGGGATGGACTGGAACTCGTGCAGCACGCCTTCGATCTTGACGGCGGTGACGGCCGCGCCTTCGATCGAGCTGAGCATCACGCGGCGCAGTGCATTGCCGATGGTGGTGCCGAAGCCGCGCTCAAAAGGCTGCGCCCAGAACATTCCGTACTTATCGGTAAGTGACTGGGCATCGCTGGCCAGCCGTTTCGGTTTTTGAAAACCTCTCCAAAGCATTTGTGTTTCTCCTCTCGGCCATGTGGCTCCGCTGCGGCTCTCCGAACTGGCCCTTGTTCACTTAAGAACGTTCGGATCAAATGCCGCGCCGGGCTGATCTGGCACGAAAACCAGGCCTTACAAAATCTTCAAGCAATTAAATCTATGGAACCAAACAAAATCAAACGTAGAGACG
>JBAWAI010000527.1:0-3255 GCA_049589215.1 Terriglobales bacterium
CTAAAAGGCGTCCCTCGCGGACGCCTTTTTTTTCGGCGCCAAGAATTCACGGTTATTCCGTGCCCGGCGAATTCACGTTGATCTGAGCGTCACCCCATATTCCGCGAGCCAAGCCAGCAACTCCTGCCGTGAAGCGCCGACGAGTCGACCTCCCGTAAAGCGATCGTCGTTGGATACCTCCGCGTGAATGAAAGGCGGAATCGTCAGCTTGTCGGCGTCTTCCGCCGAATCGAACTCCGCCTCAGCCAGCACAAGACCCTCCAATGCTCCTTCGAACACGTCGATCCCGAAAGGCGGCACGCTGTAACGAGTCTTGGTGAGCGGGCGAGCCCGCAGTTGCGCGAGCGCAAGAAACTCCTCGTGGCTCAGATACATGAATGTAATCAACCCCTGCTGCGCCCCGCTGGCGCGCGAGGGAATTTTTTGGGTCAGCTTGAAAATCGCGGGTCCGCCGTCTTCGCTCTGCTCGCGCAGGCGCAGGTTCGTGCCGTCAATATAGCGGTCGGTGATGCGGCGGACTCGCACGCTCTTAGCATCGGCCGGAAATTGGGCGAGGAGGAACCGGCGCTCGCGCTCGATGCGGGCATAATTGTGCGGCGCAGTCACTTTTCTATTGTGCCAAAGTTCGCGGCGCTGGGAGCCCCAGGGCCGACTTGCGAATCCGCTGGTGCGAGACGAATCCACGCATCCGGAACGCATCGCCGCGGGCCGGCAGCCATCTCCGCATTTGCCCAATCTCGCCCGCCCTCCCTACAATAGGAGTTTCACCTAAATGCCATGATTCATTTCCCGGTTCCTGAAGCCCTTACTTTCGACGACGTTCTCCTCGTTCCTTCGCGCTCTGAAGTTGTGCCCACCGGCACCAACACGCAAACACAAATCTCGCGCAATATTCATCTGAACATTCCGATCGTCAGCGCCGCCATGGATACGGTCACCGAGTCTCACATGGCCATCGCGCTCGCCCAGCAGGGTGGCATCGGCATCATCCATCGCAATCTCACCATCGACCAGCAATCCAACGAAGTCGACAAGGTGAAGCGATCCGAGAGCGGCATGATCGTCGACCCGGTCACCATGTCGCCCGACGCCAAGGTTTCCGACGCGCTCGACGTGATGAAGAAGTACAAAATTTCCGGCGTCCCCATCACGCAGAAAGACGGCAAACTTGTCGGCATCCTCACCAACCGCGACCTGCGGTTTGAAACGCGTTTCGATATCCCCATCAGCAAGGTGATGACAAAAGAACATCTCATCACTGTGCCGGTCGGGACCACGCTCGAACAAGCCGAAGAAATTCTGCACGAGCACCGCGTCGAAAAACTTCTCGTAGTCGACGACAAGTACAACCTCAAGGGCCTGATCACCGTTAAAGACATTCAGAAAAAACTGAAATACCCCGGCGCTGCGAAAGACGACAAAGGCCGCCTGCGCGTTGGCGCGGCTATCGGTGCGACCGGTGATTTCCTTGAGCGAGCGCAGGAGATGGCGAAAAATAAAGTTGACGTTCTTGCCATCGACAGCGCCCACGGCCACTCGTCGCTCGTCCTCGAGGCTGTCCGCAAAGTAAAAGCGAAGCTCCCCGAAGTCGACCTCATCGCCGGCAACGTCGCCACGTTCGACGGAGCATGCGACCTCATCAAAGCAGGCGTCGACGGCATCAAAGTCGGCATCGGCCCCGGCTCCATCTGCACCACGCGCATCGTGACTGGTGTCGGCGTTCCGCAGATTACCGCTATTGCTGAGTCGTCCCGCGCGGCTCGCGACGCCGGCGTGCCCATCATCGCCGACGGCGGCATCAAGTATTCCGGCGACATCGTCAAGGGAATCGCCGCCGGCGCATCCGCCGTCATGATCGGCTCCATGTTCGCCGGAACCGACGAAAGCCCGGGCGAGTTGATCCTCTATCAGGGCCGCACGTTCAAGTCCTATCGCGGCATGGGATCGCTCGGCGCGATGGCGCAAGGTTCAAGCGAACGCTATTTTCAGAATTCCGATGGCGACGCCTCGACCGCCGCGCCGGTTATGGGAGAAGAATCGAACCGCCTCGGCAAACTCGTGCCGGAAGGTATCGAAGGCCGCGTGCCCTATCGCGGATCAGTGTCGCTCATTGTCTATCAGATGGTCGGCGGGCTTAAATCGGGCATGGGATATTGCGGCTGCCAGACCGTCGCCGACTTGCAGCAAAAGGCGCGCTTCGTCCGCATCAGCGCCGCTGGACTGCGCGAGAGCCACGTGCATGACGTCATGATCACGCGTGAAGCTCCCAACTACGCGGTCGAATAATGGAGACGCCTGCGCAGCCTCCCATTCACGCTGCCCCAACCGGCCCGGTCTCAACTCGCTCGGATTCAACGCGGAACGCTCCACCTCGTCCGTCCCCGCAGCGGCGAAGTTTTCTCCGCGCCTGGTGGCCAGCCCTTGTCTGGATCGGCCTTATCGCGATTGAATCCACCGACAAGCTCTCTTCCCAGAACACCGGCGATCTTCTCTATAAGGTGATCCATCGCCTCTTCGGCAACGTCAATCTCTACGACATCATGGTCTGGAATTTTCGTCTGCGAAAAACCGGCCACGTCATCGGCTACGGAATTCTGAGCCTTCTCCTCCTGCGCGGATGGCGTCGCACTTTGGCGCAAGCCCGCGCCACGCTCGGCCGTGCAACGGTCGGCCTGGTCACCTACGGCCGCACCGCGATCCTCGCGTGGCTGGGCACAGTCTTTGTGGCCTCCATGGACGAGTGGCACCAGAGTTTTATCCCCTCGCGGACCGGGACCTGGCATGACGTGGTGCTCGACAGCACGGCTGGACTGGTATTTCTTTCGGTCGCGTTTTTCTGGATGCGACGACGTACCCTGCCCGATTGAGCCGCTTAATACGGCCACCCGGATACGATCCGCAATAGTAAAAGACACGCTCCACTGGGGCCACGCTTCGACGGACAAAATAACTTCCAGATTCGCTTCCGAAGCGGCGCTCAGCGCATGTTATTCTTGCCGTTCTTAAAGGGCGCCGGCCCAATCCGAGGTGATGGTGTCACCTGCGTCTGAATCGAATCCCGCCGTCGCGAACACGGTGGAGTTAGCCAGTGTTCGCAAATGTTACGACGACTTTGTCGCCGTCGACGACCTTTCTCTCCGCATCAAGCCAGCCACAATTTACGGCCTGCTCGGCCCCAACGGCGCCGGCAAAACCAGTACGCTGCGGATGATCATCGGCATCATCGTCCCCGATTCGGGCCAGGTTCTGATGTTG
>JBAWAI010000528.1:0-2660 GCA_049589215.1 Terriglobales bacterium
TTCAAGCTCCGTTCACAAACTGCGTTTCCCCGCGCCGATTCAGGGCCATTTGCAACCCGCGCAGCCAGCGCGCACAAGCGACCAAAACGCCCGCTGCGCAAGCATTTGCACTGTTTTGGTAAGGAATCGCCGCCCCGGCGCTACGGCAGCAGCCGGTCAATCTTCGCGGCCAGAATAAAGTCAGACTCGGTCAGCCCGTTCACTTTGTGTGTCCAGATTGTGATCTCAACTTTGCCCCAGGCCAGCGCAATATCCGGATGGTGCCCCTGCTCCTCCGCCACCGTACCCACCCGGTTCACAAACTCCAGCGCCGACTTGAAATCAGGGAACTTATAAAGCCGCACCAGGTGATGCTCATCGACAATATTCCAGCATGCAAAGTCCGGCAGTTGCGCGAGCATCGCAGCCAACTCCTCGCCCTTCAGCGGAGGAACTCCGCCGCGGCAAGGAACGCAAGTCTTATCAGCCAATGATGTCATTGCGCGTGCTACAGACTAAAACGGAATGTCCTCATCCGTAATCGGCGACCCGCCGGCCGGAGCATGCTCCACCTCCGGCGGCCCACTCTGATCAAAACTATTTCCCGCCGATGCCGAAGCCGCCCGCGATCCACCCGCGTAATCGCCGCCGCCCTCGCCGCGCCCGCCAAGCAGCACCAGGTCGCTCGCCACGACTTCAGTCATGTACTTCTTCTGTCCGCTCGTCTTGTCGTCCCACGAGCGCGTCTGCAAGCGGCCCTCAATATAAACCTTGCCGCCCTTCTTCAAATATTCCCCGGCAATCTCCGCCAGCCGCTGCCAGAGCACAACATTATGCCACTCCGTGCGGTCCTGCCAGTTGCCGTCTTTGCCCTTGAATCGCTCATTGGTCGCCAGCGTAATCTTCGCCACCGGCGTGCCCTGCGGAGTGAACTTCACCTCCGGATCCTTCCCCAGATTCCCAATAAGAATGACTTTATTGATGCTCTTGCCAGCCATAATCGCAAACTCCTTCGCGAAAACTCTCGTTCAAGACGCCAACTATAACAGAATCCAAACCCCGTCGCCCGGTCGCGCCGCACACCAGAATTGTGATGAATCGGATTCGCTCTGTGATCCTCCGCGGCCTCGTGGTTAGCGGTTTCGCTCCCGTATCCGCGAAGTCTGCCGCTACCCAAACATCCGGAACAGCATAAAGTAAACCACCACCCCGGTCACCGACACGTAGAGCCAAAGTGGGTAGGTCCACCGTGCAATCGCCCGGTGCCGCTCATACCGTCCCTTCAGCCCGCGCGTCAGCGTAATCAAAACCAGCGGCACAATCACGACGGCCAGGGTAGTGTGCGAAACCAGAATCGTGAAGTAAACCACCCGCCACCAGCCCGTCCCGTGGAAATAAACAATTCCCCCGTGCCCCGGCCAATGGTAGTAAAGGTAGGACGTCAGGAAAACAGAAGAGGTCACAAACGCGGCAATCATCACCGCCCGGTGCGCCGCAATCCGGCCCCGCGCAATCAGCCCGCGTCCAGTCACCAGCAGCACGGCGCTGCATCCATTCAAAGTCGCATTGATCTTGGGGAAGATGGAATAGTCCGTCATAAGGGATGTCTAGTTTTGTACGAGGAACCGTCGGATTTGGCAAGCGTCGCCAGGATCCAAGTCGGAAGTCAGAAGTCAAATTGCAGAAGTAAAGGCAATGGATCAAGCCGAGTCTACCCCGGTCCAGAGGATTTTACTTCTTCAATCTAACTTCCGACTTCTGACTTGCCTGTCGCCCTGCCCCGCCAACCCTCGCACCGCATCTCCCTTGCATATAAAATGAATTCACAATGTCAGGCCCAGGCCCCACCCCGGCACCAGAGCCGATTCCGCCGGCGCCGACTCCCTCGCGTCCGCTGCCCGTAATCGCCGTCTGGGCGCGCGATCTGCTCGTCTCCCTCGCCATCTCCGCCTTCATCATCATCTTCTTGTATCAGCCGGTCAAAGTCGAAGGCACCAGCATGATGCCCGGCCTCGAAGACCAGGAGCGCATCTTCGTCAACAAATTCGTCTACCGCTGGGAGCCCATCCAGCGCGGCGACATCGTAGTCTTCCGCTACCCCCGCGACATCAGCAAAAGCTACATCAAGCGCGTCATCGGAGTCGCCGGAGACCGCATCCGCATCGAAAACGGCCAGGTCTTCGTCAACGACGACACTCTCGACGAGGATTACGTCCCGATCGAATACGCCGACGCCCGCTCCTATCCCGAAATCACCGTCCCCGCCGGAACCTATTTCGTCCTCGGCGACCACCGCACCATGTCGCAGGACAGCCGCGACTTCGGCCCCGTCGACGAGCGCCTCATCTACGGCAAAGCCGTCTTCGGATATTGGCCGATGGAAAAGCTGGGCAGGTTGCGGTGAGGGCAGCTATCAGCTATCAGCCATCAGCAAGAGCACGCGAATGCGAAAGTAGAGCCGATGTTCGGGCATTCTTATGCTGGCGTCATTGCGTAGAACCACCCAAATTCGAAGAGAAGCCCGGACCAAGTTACAGGGTCTTCCTGATGGCTGACCGCTGACGGCTATTTATCCACAGCCGCCTCTCTGCTAAAATCCCTAAAATCCACTCTCAGGAGTGACAATGCAAGCTACGCTTGCCCTCGAAGACGGCAGAGTCTTCCGAGGCAAAGGCTACGGC
>JBAWAI010000529.1:0-7892 GCA_049589215.1 Terriglobales bacterium
GATCGAAGTCGGGCTGCTGCTGGTGTTCGGCATGCTGGTGTTTCATATGCCGGTCGCCGGATCTTTTTTCACGCTGGCTTTGGTGGGTTCGATCGCGGCGATCGCTTTCGGAGGCCTTGGCCTATTGGCCGCTTGCCGGGCACAAAAAGTTGAGAGCGCGAGTGGGCTCATCAATCTAGTCATGATGCCGATGTGGATATTCTCCGGCGTCTTTTTCTCCTACGAGCATTTTCCGGCGATGGCACAACCGTTCATCAAGGCCCTGCCGCTTACAGCGCTCAACGATGCGCTGCGGGCGGTGATTCTGGAGGGAGCCTCGCTGCCCTCGCAATCTTTGCGGCTGCTGATTCTGGCGCTTTGGGGCGGCATTTCGTTTCTGCTGGCTCTGAAGTGGTTTCGGTGGACGTAGGGCTACTTTCCCGCCGGCGCACCTTCCTATTCGTCCTGCCCGTCCTACCCTCCCCCTGCGCCTTCCTAATGGAATCATTCACTTAGAGCAATTTTGCTGGCAAAGTATAGCTGAATAAGGACTTATAGGTAAAGTATTGAATGCGCGGGAGTTACTCGATTAATTCTACACATTCCTGATCGAATCCCGGCTTAACTTTCCCTATCATGGAGGAATTGAGAGTCGGAAAAAACCGCGTACTTTTCAATTTCAATTCTTGGAGGCGGCGGTTCTTAAGTCAAGGGATTTGCGCCGGGTCGGGCTTGTTTCTTGTGGGCAGAATTCCGGAGTCGGTCCTGACTCAAGCCACAAGAGGGTTTGAATGGGGCACCCTTTTCTTATATGCACGTAGAGTGTTGTAATTGTCGGGCCTTGGGCGAATGAAATGCGAATGAATTAAAGTTGGTTTTCGTCGTGCCGTGAAAGACATCCCATTGAGATCGTGGTTATACAGAAAGTAGTTTAGGAGTATGTCTTTTGGGCCATCCCTTCGCTAACTATGCTTTTTCTTCCTGAATTCGTCGAAGGCGTCCAGAAAGCGGTTGATATCTTCTTTCGATAAGTAATACGGCGTGGAGAGCCGAAGCTTGTTTGGGTCGCCTCCCCGGATGCGAATCTTCTTTTCTTTCCAGAGCCAGTTTTCGAGTTCCATGCGCGGGACAGGCGGGGCATTGACGGTCGCGATCGCGCAGCGGAGGGCGGCGTCGGGCGAGGTCCAGGATTCGGCGCCGCGTTTAATCATGGCGTTGAGAATGTAATCGCAGAGCTGGCGATGGCGGCGCTCAATGCGGTCGATACCGATATCGCTGGCGAGTTGAACGGACGCGCGCAGTCCCCAGAGCGCGGGGACGTTCGAGCTGCCGATGCGCTGAAAGCGTTCGGCGCGGAGTTTGGGGTCGTCCCAGCCTTCGGTGGCGAGGGTATTCCAGAGGCGGTCGATGACTTCATCGCGCACGTAGAGAAAGCCAGAACCTTTGGTGGCTTGCAGCCATTTGTGGGGGCTGGAGGAATACATGTCGCAGCCCAGGTCGTGCAGGTTGAGGCGCATCATGCCGGTGACGTGCGCGCCATCGACGGCGGAGAGAATATTTTTGTTGCGGGCTAGCGTGCAGATTTCCCTGGCGGGCAGCACGACTCCGGTCACGGTGGTGATGTGGCTGAAGAAAATGACGCGGGTTCGCGGCGTGATGGCGTGCTCGAAGAGCTCGAGAACCTGCGCGGGATTGACGACCGGCTTGGGCAGGACGATCTTCTTGACGACGATGCCGTAGCGCTTGGCACGGAGATCCCAGGGGTGCTCGCCTCCAGGATGCTCCTGATCGGTGATTAAGACTTCGTCGCCGGCCTTGAGGTCGACGCCGTTGGCGATATAGCTATTAGCTTCAGTGGCATTACGCAGCAGGGCGATCTCGTCGCGATTGCAGCCCACGAAGGCGGCGAGCGGGTCACGGAACTCGTTCCAGGCGGCGTAGCCCCAGATAGGGTAATCCTCGGGATCGGCCTGGTTCATCTTTTCGGTCGTTTCGTAGCCTTCGAAGATGGCGCGGAGAACGGGCGCGGGGCTCGATCCGACGGTGCCATTGTTGAGGTAGATCTCATCGGCCGGAATGAGAAATTGCTTGCGAAGCTCTCGCCAATAGGCGTCTTCGTCGCGTTCGTAGAGAGAGCGGTCGGGGATATGCGAGGGGAGGGATTCGAGTTGCGCCCAGAGTTTGCCTCGCCAGCCGAGCGCGGCGGTGGTCGCCAGGGACGAAGAGAGAAAATTGCGGCGGTTCAGCATGAGGGCCCTCTTCCTATAACTTTGCGAAACGGGTCATAGTAACACCGGGCCGCGGCAGGTGGAAGGCTGCCGGCAGCGAGTTCCCGAGCAGTCAATCTGGGCAAATCGTCGCATCAGCCGATCTGCGCAGCCTGGGCACAAAATAACTGGTAACTCTAATGCTGGTGGGAGCGTCCAACTAAGTGGGAAATTCCGTCAATCCCGGCTCCTGATCGGGGTATAATCGACTCAACGCTTCGTCGCAACGGATTTGCTTCCCGCGGGGTGTAAAATGTCGTATCGTAAAGCGCTGATTTCCCTGAGTTTACTGCTCCTGACGGCAAGCCTTGTCGGAGCCCAAGATCAAAGTTCACAAACTCCAGGTTCGCCGACGCCGACAGCGACGGTCCCGGCCTCGAACGCGCCTTCGACATCGACAACCGGCTCGTCAACAACAAACCCGTCCACCCAGACGAGCACGAGCAAGGATCAAACCAGCAAAGACCAGGGCAGCACGACTGCGGCGGGGCAGACGTCGACTTCGGCACCTGCATCCTCGACGCCGACGGCTTCTACGCCGCCGGCCGCGGATGGCTCCGATGCACAGGCGGCGCAGGATTCGTCGGACACAAAGGACACTTCGACCAATCCGCCCGTGACGCAAGAACCTGATCCGAGCCAGGTGAAACATACCGGGGGCAAAGACGACGTGGACGCGATCGGTAACCGCAAGATTGGCGCTCGCGGCTTGGGAGATTGGTACTCGCTCGAAACCGAGATCAAGGTGGGCAAGCAGTATTCCATGCAGGTCGACAACAGCGTGAAGATGGTGCAAGACCCGGTGGTGAACGAGTATGTAAACCGCATCGGACAGAATCTCGTCCGGAACTCGGACGCGCAGGTGCCGTTCACGATCAAGGTAATCGATTCGGACGAGGTGAACGCGTTTGCCTTGCCGGGCGGGTTCTTCTATGTGAATTCGGGTTTGATTCTGGCGGCGGATGAAGAGGCGGAACTGGCGGGTGTGATGGCCCACGAGATTGCGCACGTTTGCGCGCGGCACGCCATGCGGCAGATGACGCGCGCCAACTGGGCGAACATAGGAACGATTCCGCTGATTTTTGTGGGCGGCGGGATTGGATATGCGGTATATGAAGCCGCTGGGTTGGGGTTGCCGCTGACGTTCATGAAGTTCCAGCGGAACTTCGAGGCGGAAGCCGATTACCTCGGCTTGCAGTATATGTACAAGACCGGGTACGATCCGCAAGCGTTCATCAGCTTCTTCGAGAAGATTCAGGCGAAGGAGAAGAAGAAGCCGGGCACCTTAGCCAAGGCATTTGCCTCGCATCCGCAGACGCCTGACCGCATCGAGGAGTCGCAAAAGGAAATTGCAACGATTCTGCCGGCGAAGACCCAGTACATTGTTTCGACCTCGGAGTTCGACGACGTGAAGTCGCGGCTGGCGCAGATCGAGAACCGCCACAAGGTGCTCGATCAGAAGGAAGGCAGCAAGCCTACGCTGCGGCGGACGTCGAACACTGACAAGTCGGATGGATCAGGACAGGGAACCTCTGATGACGATCGGCCTACGCTGAAGCGCCGGCCTGATAGTGATGACGGAACGCAGAATTAGGGATCGCTCGCAGAGCAAATCATCGAAAGAATCGCTTAGAGAGTAAAGATTAACCGGCAGGTTATTAGCTTGCCGGTTTTTTGTTTGTGCGCTAAAAGCGCCGACGATGAAAATGCGGCGCGCCGGGTGCTGGTTTATGATCCGGCCGCGACTGATTTGACCGTGATGGTGTCCCCATCCACTTCGCCGGTCACTTTGGCCTTGGCTCCGGCGAGTTTGTCGAGCTGATCGAGGGCAGTTTGATCGGTCGTGGCCAAGGTGTAGACCTTGCCGTCGACAACGAGCGCATAATTTGAGCCGTGTTTGACGCAGGCGCGCGTGCACTCAGAGGCAGCTCCCGGCATTTGATGTTTTGCGCCACACATGGCGTCGCTGACCTCGCCGGTCAGGGTTTTGGTTTTGCCCGCGCCGAGCGAGGGGAGCGTGGCGATGGCCACCACTAGAATTGCGGTCAGAATTCGCTGTAACTTCATGAGGCGTTCTCCTTGAAAATCATTATTGCACCTTGAACTGAATGGTTACATCGACCAGCTTTTCTTTTTTGTCCAACTCCTCGTTTACGCTTACTGAAAACCGCAGGCCGCGCGGCAGAAGGCCCGGCGCGTCGTCGAGGAACTGGCGCGTGTAATCGGCGTTGTAGGGTTGGCCCTCGCGCAATTTCCAGGCATCGTGAAGCCGGCCCTTGGATGGGGAGTCGACGCCCACGACTTCCAATGTGCCCATTCTATAGAGATCGCCCTCAGTGACGTTGATGTCGTAGTGAACCTCGCCTTTATCGTCGTCGAGTTGAGCGTCTGGCTTGATCTGGGCAGTCATGTAGCCGCGGCTGCGGTACAGCTTGGCCAGACTCTCCTGGTCGGTGGAGAGGCGCACGGCGTCGGCGGGTCGGCCCACGGCGAGATGCAAGACACGGGAGGCTTCGTCGGTCGTGACCGCGGCGTTTCCCTTCCAGGTGACGCCGGAAACTGAATACACTTTGCCGGAAACTACTGGCAGGCTGACGTCGACTTCGATGTCACTGGAGTTGTCATTGTCATTGGCATGGGCGGCGTTTGTCTCATCGGCTTGTGGCGCAGCCGCGTCTGAGCGATTATTGTTCGCGTCCGTCGTCTCGGCCTTCCCGGTATTTTCTGCTCCGTTCACAACATGAGCTTCAGATGGCCCGAATGCGGCTTTCAGATATCCTCGTTCCAAGAAGCGCGGCAGCAGATCGAACTGGGCAACCGCAGCCAGCTTTGACCGGAAGTAATCAGCGTCTGTTAATTGGCGCGCGCCCTTTGCAAGAAACATGGTTTGGTCGGGCGTGGCTCCGGGAAATTCCACCTTGCGGATATGGATGCTGACTTCATCGACCCGGTACTCGATGCCGGTCAACTCGCCGCCCTCTTGTTTCGACTGGCGCAGGAACGTGACGCGTCCGGGAAGATGCTTTTCGGTGAGAACTGCCTGTAGCGCATCATTCACGCGGTCCGCCAGTTGGCCTGAGTCTGGGAGCAAAGAACCTTTGAAAAGGGGGACGCGTTCCTCCAGTGCCGTGCGTAATTCAGCGTCAGTGAACCAGACAAAGTTGTCAAAGTGCGCCGGCAGAAACTTGAGCTTGTCGTTATCAGCGAGCTGGAATTGGACTTTGACGCCGGCACCGGAAAAAGAGAACGAATACACGACGCTTGAGAACAGGCCGGACTGCCCGAGGCGTTCGGCGGCCTCTTTGAAGTCGCCGTCAGCAGCGTCCTGGCCGAGGCGCAGGCCGCTCGCTCCCAGAATTTCCTTATCGGTGTAGCGCGTGCTTCCCGAGGCTTTCACCGCAATCAGCTTGGTGGCATTTGATGTTGACGTTTTGTTGTTGGCGGTATGCTTCTGCGCTGCCGCTCTCGGCAGAAAGCTGAAGCCGAATAAAAAGATGAAACATGAGACCAGGGCAGGAACGAGAGGCCTCGATCGATGGCAAGCGCGTGTCATCTGGTGCGTTTGAGAACTGCAGTGGGGGTGAAATTATTTTGACTCAGGGCAATATCCATGAAAGCGCGAGCCGCGCGGCTTAACGATTTGTCTTTGCGAAAAACCAGCGCGAGGTCGCGGCGGATTTGAATGTCGCCGAGGCTGAGCGCGACGAGCGCCTTGGCGCGGATGTCTTCTTCAATATTGGAGCGCGCGATGAAGCCGACCCCGACTCCGGCCGCGACAAAGCGCTTGAGCAGTTCGCTGGAATCGAGCTCCATGGCCACGTTTGGTTTCACATGATGATCATAAAACAGCGCGTCGAGTGCGTCGCGCGTGTGACCGAGTTTCGGCAGCACGAGCGGAAAGGCAGCAATCTCGGTGACGGTCACGTTCTTTTTGCCGGCGAGCGGATGCTTGGGAGCGGTGATGGCGACAAGATGGTCGCGATGAATCATCTGCGCTGCCAGGCGGTTGTCAGTCACTGGCAGCGAGACGAAGCCGAAGTCAACGGCATTTTCCAGAATGGATTCGAGAATCTTCGCGTAGTCGGAACGCTTGACGCTGACCGCGACGCTCGGATAATCGCGTTTGAACTGGGCGAACACCTCTGGCAGGATGTGAAGGCAAGTTCCTTCGTTGGCGCCGACCACGATCTCGCCGCGGGGTACGCGCTCAGTTTCGGCAATTTCGGTGAGGATGGTTTTGCGGTGCTCGATTGTCTCTTCGGCGTACTTGAAAAACAATTTGCCGGCGGCAGTTACGGAAACGCGGCCACCCGAGCGGTCGAGCAGGCGCGCGCCTACTTCTTCTTCGAGCGCACGGATCTGCGATGAGATCGCCGGCTGCGTGCGAAACCGCTTCTCAGCAGCGCGCGAGAAACTGGAGAGGCGCGCTACTTCCAGGAAAATTTCGAGCTGATCAAAATCCATGATGATTCTTCGCTCACACTATAGCGGGGTCGCGAGGATGATTCAATCAGCGGTTAGCAGGACTTTAAGGCCGGGCGTGGCGAGTACGCTTCGTCCGCGGTGACAAGCGTGAGGTCAAAGCGGAACCACTTCGGCCACGGTCTCACCAAAGCGGGTCACACGAATCGGCCTGCGCGTCTTGCGGACTTCTTCCAGAATGCCTAGGCACTTGGCCTTAAACTCGGAAATGGAGACTTCCTTCATCAGTCCGTATCTGGCCTTAGACGCCGATCACCGCGCACAGTTCTTTTACCGCAGCGGCGCTCTTGTCGAGGCCGGCTTTCTCGTCGGCGGTCAGTTTGATCTCGATAATCTGCTCGATGCCTTTCGATCCCAACTTTACCGGCACGCCGACGTACAGGCCCTTGATGCCGTACTCGCCGTCGAGATAGGCGGCACATGGAAGAATCTTTTTCTTGTCTTTGAGAATCGCTTCGACCATTTCGGTGGCTGCAGCCGAGGGCGCGTAGTAGGCCGAGCCTGTTTTTAGGTATTTCACGATCTCTGCGCCGCCGTCGCGCGTGCGCTGCACGAGCGCGTCGAGGCGATCTTTCGCGATCAGCTCGGTTATCGGAATGCCCGCGACCGTTGAATAGCGGGGAAGCGGGACCATGGTGTCGCCATGTCCGCCGAGCACGAAGGCGTTGACATTTTCGACGCTGACTTTGAGTTCTTCGGCGATGAAGGCGCGGAAGCGGGCGGAATCGAGCACACCGGCCATGCCGATGACGCGCTCGCGCGGGAACTTGCTGAGTTTGTATGCGGCCTGCGCCATGGCGTCAAGCGGGTTGGAGACGATGATGAGAATGCAGTTCGGCGAGTACTGCACAACCTTGCCGGCCACATCGCTCATGATTTTGTAGTTGGTGTTGAGCAGATCGTCGCGGCTCATGCCGGGCTTGCGCGGAATGCCGGCGGTGATGACGACGATATCGGAGCCCGCGGTGTCGGCGTAGTCGTTGGTGCCTTTGATATAGGAATCGCGTTTTTCAATAGGCATGGCTTCGAGCAGATCGAGGCCCTTGCCTTGCGGGACGCCTTCGACGATATCGATGAGGACGACGTCGGCGAGTTCTTTCGAGGCTATCCAGTGAGCGGCGGTGGCTCCGACGTTGCCGGAGCCCACGATGGTGACCTTATTAC
>JBAWAI010000530.1:0-9423 GCA_049589215.1 Terriglobales bacterium
CGTCTCGGGCGTGCCGCCCGATTACTTCAGCGCCACCGGACAGCTCTGGGGAAATCCCATTTATCGCTGGGATGTGCTTGCCTCGACCGGATACAAATGGTGGATCGATCGCTTCCGCGCCTCGCTCGCTCTGTTCGATCTCGTCCGCCTCGATCACTTCCGCGGATTCGAAGCCTACTGGGAAGTTCCCGGCGGCGAAACGACCGCGATGAATGGGAAGTGGGTCAAGGGGCCGGGAGAAGCATTTCTCACCGCGCTGCAAAACGCTTTCGGCGATCTGCCAATCGTCGCCGAGAACCTCGGCGTCATTACACCGGCCGTCGAAAAGCTGCGTCACCAGTTTGGACTTCCGGGCATGAGCCTGCTGCAATTCGCTTTCGGCAACGATCCCCAGGGACCATCCTTCCGCCCGCACAACTACACTCGCGATCTCGCCGCCTACACGGGCGGGCACGACAACGACACAACGGTGGGCTGGTGGAAGAGTTCGGCGGGCGCCGGCAGCACGCGCACCATTGAAGATGTTGAGAAAGAGCATGCCTTCGCGCGCGCCTATCTCAGCTTCAATGACGATTCGGAAATCAACTGGGTGATGATCCGCGCCGTGATTGGCTCAGTTGCCGATACCGCTATCGTTCCCTTGCAGGATGTGCTTGGTCTCGGGATGGAAGCGCGCATGAATCTGCCTGGCCGCGTCAGCGGCAACTGGAAGTGGCGCTATCGCCCGGGTTCACTGACAAAAGATTTAAGCGCGCGACTGCGGTCTTTGACGAAGCTCTATGATCGCTGATGCGAGTTACCTGGCACAGGCTTTCTGGCTTCGGGCATTACTTACTTTTGTCCGCTTTTTCAGCGGGCAAGTCTCCCGTGGCGAGCACGTAGGTCGTCGACTTATCCAGCTTAAGGTTGGCGTGGGTCGAAGTAATTGCAACGTTACCCTCGGCATCAACGCTGGACTCGACGTCTTTCATCGCCACGCGGTTCTCTGAGACATGCCCCGGCGGTGGCGGAAGCGCATCGGGCGGAGTGCTTGGACCGATGGTACTCGTACTCGTACGCGTACCGCCGGCAGTGGAGTAGCCTCCATTTCCCATGAGAGGGCGATCCCGATTGTTCACCTCGGCATCCTGCCCCATCAGAATCGGATAGTACCAGGCAGTTAGGAAAACCTTGATGGGCCTCGATTCCTTCTTCCATTGAACGGTATCCATTCGAACGATGAGGCGCGACGGGTCGGTCGCGGACTTTGCCCTGGAGTCGACTATCTCGCCGGAAAAAATGGCGCCCTCCGGAATCACTGCGCCTTTCACTAGAGTTGCAATCATCAATCTAGCTTCAATCTTGGTGCCGGCAGGAGTTTTTCCGGCCACCACGTTTTGCCGCATGGTCACAGGAAATTCCTGGACGGACGCCGAAATAGGGGAAGCCGAACTCGAAGCGGCGGAACCTGAAACGCCCGCGTCAGGAGTTGCCGGTTTCGATTGGGCAAACAACAGAATCGAGCCGGGCAACGCATAGCATAAAACGATCGCACCAAAAGTGGCGAACAACAGTGGGAAGATCAATTTTCTGGCAGACATTCTTTGGCTCCAGTTTGACTCCATACCGCCTCGGCATCGAGGGACAGGCAAGACTTTCACGATTCGAGTCTAGCGGCCTGCAATTGGGTTGTATACGAGTTTACTTTCCAGCGGTCGTGGAAAGTGCGGCAAGACTTTCTTTGAAGGCGCCGTCATGCCGAGCGCCGACGGAGAGTTCTTTTTCGAGTGAGGCGAAGCGCCGAAAAACTTCGTGGAGCCGGAGCGCCATGTTGAGAATGGTCTCAGCCTGCGAGGTAACCTGAACGGGAAGATTGGCCTCGAGCGTGAGCAACTCGGCATTTCCGAGCACCGAGGTGAGCGCGTTGTTGACGTTATGACGCATCTCGGCAATATAGCGCCCGAGCGCAGCCTCCGCCTGTGCTGCGACGCAGATCGCTTCCGCATCGCGAGCGCGCGCTTCCGCCTGCAACCTTCGCAGGATCTCGCGGCCGAGAAATCCGGCAATGGCCGGCCAAAGCGAATTGGCGCCATTAGCCGCGTCGCTGCTCAATTCGATGATGCCACAATCGGATTTGGCAAACTCGCGGAGAGCAGAGGCAGTCTGCGAACGATCCGACTCTTTCGCAGAGTGAACAAGAATCGCCGGTTTGGCCGCGGCAACGAGTGTCTTTTTTAGTTTCGACCGGCTTCCGGGAGAAGATGCGTCGGCAATCGCCAGGTCGTAATTGCCACCCGCGAGATCGCGAAATAGAGTCTGTTCGAGCACGGTGAATTCCGGCGGATTCGGATCGCGTGGCCAGTGAGCGGCCAGCGTCCGCGCAAAAGCGGGATTCGTCGAAAGGATGAGAACGGTTGGTCGGCTCAAGCGCATCGTCCTGTCAGGTGCGGCGTTTTGTCCTCTCAGGCAATCACGAGGAGAGAGAAGCAGAAAGAGCTTTGCGAAGACAAGCCCAAACGAACGCGCGTTCTACTCTTCCAGAACGGCGCCCGCTTCTGCATCTGAATCGCCTGCCGAATCCGAGTCGCCGGCCGCGACCGCCGCACGCGCGGCCAGAGGTTTCTGCCCGGCCCCGCCCGCAAGCGCGTCATCGACGGCAGCCCGCAAATCAACCAGCATGCGCAACGGATGACCGGACGAATATTCGGCGTGGAACATAACCTTCCAGGATTGGCATATCATGCGCAGCCGAGCGGTCGGCTCTTCCGCGGAAAATTGCGCGCGACGGCAATCGACGGTATGAATGCCGCGCCGCTCCAGATTGCGCAGGCCATCCTGAATGGCGTTGAGGTCGTCATGCATGAGGCGGAAGAAAGTGCGGCGAATCATGAAGCTGAAGCGCGCAAAAGCAGCCATGGCTGCGGGTTCGAAATAGTTGTCGCCCGCCTGCGATTTGAGCTTGCGGCCCTGGTCGAGCGTTCCGCTGTAAAGCAGTTCGCTCAAGCGGCGGCAACTGGCCGCCGAAACCATGATGCCTTCGAGGGGCGCGAGCCAATCAGGAAGTTCCGGCGACTGCGTTCCAAGCACCGGTTCGAGGACATGCGCGACATACTTCAGATCGACCTCGGAATCTGCCACTCCCGAAGGCGTGCAGAGCGAGAAGTACTGCACCAGCAGAAAGTCGACCTTGTCGCGGTCCGAGCCCGATTTAATCGGCTTGCGCAGATGGTGGACAATGAGGTTGCGCAGCACCGCTTCGCCGGCCAGCGGCGAAGTCTGAAGAAACTGGCGCAACTGGTGGACCTGAATCTGCCGGTCGACCTGATGGAACCATTCTTCAGCCTGCGTCTGAAATTCCGGATCTTCGCTTTCCGACGGACCCGCGAGCGACTGCGCGGTGAGAGGGCATGCGGGAACTTCGATGACAAATTCCGAGACCAGCGCGCGATAGATCGGCTGGAGAGTCTGAAGTATCGCGAGCGCGTCCTGGCGAGACTGCCCGGAAGGAGAATGTTCTGACGAGTGTTGGGAATCGGTCATGATTTCACAATCCAGTTGGGAACAGGTTTAAGGAAACGGGCCGCGACAACGGTCCGCTCCGGATGATATTGAACGGCGACGACGGAGGCTTCAGCCCGAAGCGCGCCATCTTTGCTTTCGACAAGAACGTGATCCGCAAACTCCAGCCGTTGCGCGACCACGAAGAGGATTTCACGCGGAGTGCCGAACTCAATCACGGTTTCCTGCAAGGGGTGCCAGGGATTTTGCGGCGTCTTCGCGTGGTTGCCGCTGCGATTAACAGGGCCACTGCCGTTATTCTCCTGCTGGTTGGCGCGGCTCAGTCGGACCGGAATGCGAACCGGCGTCGCGTCCGGAAAAAATCTTGCCAGCCGGCTTGCGAAATCAAACTCAAGGGCACGAGCAGTGGCGCTTGCCTGGTTGGGCACGGAAAACCTCGATCCAAAACAGCTTCCAAAAAGTGCAAGCAGCCGAAGTACACCTCTTCCTGTTTTGGAAGACGATCGGTAGACCCGGCCTGCTTGATCGCAGTAAGTAATGCACGAAGACCGCCGAACTCTGGAAGGACATGAACCGACGAACAAATGCCTCAAAGCAATGGTAGTTACAGCGCCAGTTGGCGCGGTCGAAGTGGGATTTGGCACGGGCTGCCGCGAGCGGCGTCTCACAGTGACACGCCTGCACCCATGAGTCTCAATTCGCAAACTGCGATATGCGTGAGACAGCTACTGCAGGGTGGTCGAGCCAGACGCTTCGGCCAGCGCTCCGATGTTGTAGCGCTTGAGTTTGCGATAGAGGGTTGCGCGGCTGATGCCGAGCATCTTGCCGGCGCGCGCCTTGTCACCGTTCACCTGGGAAAACACGCGGGCAATGGTGGCGCGTTCGATATCCTCGAGGTCGGTGGTCGAAGGCGAAAAGGCTTCAGGCGCAGCGTGCGCGGGCGGCACGCCCTGGATTGGAGTGCGCACAATTGTTGCCGGAAGATCGTCCCGATCCAGCATGCGCCGGTCGGTGAGCGCGATGGCGCGTTCCAGGCAGTTCTCAAGTTCACGTACGTTGCCCGGCCAATCATAGGCCAGCAACGCCTTCATCGCCTCGCCCGAAATCTGCACGCCGCGCCCGGGTGCAAGGCGCTCGAGGAACCAATGGGCGAGCATGGGAATATCGGAACGCCGCTCGCGCAGAGGCGGCAGTGAGATGGTGACCACGTTGAGGCGGAAGAAGAGATCTTTGCGGAACGTACCCTGCTGGTAATCGGACTCGAGATCGCGATTGGTGGCCGCCATGATGCGCACGTCTACTTTTACTTTTTGGTTGCTGCCCACGGGCCGAACTTCTTTCTCCTGCAAAAAGCGGAGGATCTTCGCCTGCATTTCGAGGGGAAGCTCGCCGACCTCGTCGAGGAAAATTGTTCCGGTATCCGCGGACTGGAGCAGTCCCTGCTTGGAGCGCAGCGCGCCTGTGAACGCTCCCTTTTCGTAGCCGAACAATTCACTTTCGATCAAGGTTGGCACGAGCGAGCCGCAATCGACGGCCACGAAGGGACGCTCCGCGAGACTGCCGCGAAAATGCAGCGCGCGCGCCACCAGTTCCTTGCCGGTCCCGCTTTCGCCGGAGATCAGGACAGGAGTGCGCGTGTCCTTGAGGCGGGAGATCATCCGCAACACATTCTGAATGCCCGGCGAGTTGCCGATAATGCCATGGACGGCGGTCTCGGTTTCGGAGCGCGCGCGCAGGAAGAGATTCTCTTCCTCGAGCCGAACCTTGTCGGCCATGCGCCGCAGGAACAGGCGCAATTCATCGAGCGGCGCAAAGGGTTTTGAGATGTAGTCGTACGCCCCGAGTTTCATCGCTTGCACAGCGGATTCGACCGAACCATGTCCGGTCATGACGGCGACTTCGATGCGGGGATGGTTGCGCTTGGCCTGCTCCAGAAATTCCAGGCCGCTCATGCTCGGCATGACGAGGTCGGTGAGCACCATGTGCACGGGACGCGCATCGAGCACGGCCAAGGCAGCGTCGCCGCTCTCGGCCTCCAGGCAACTGAAGCCGAGGGACTCGCCGACTGTCATGCACAGGCGTCGGATGGTCTGCTCATCGTCAACAATCAGTAAGCGAACGCGCAAGTCCTGAGTCATGAGACCGCCTTGCCCATGGTTTGTTCCACCACCGAAATGAAGTCGTGCACGCGAAAGGGCTTTTCGACGCAAGGGGCGCCCGTACGATGGAGCGTCTGGGCTGTCTCTTCATTGGCGATGTCGCCGGTAATGAACACCACCTTCCCCGCGAGATTGGGGCGATTCGCAACAAGCCATGCATGCACCTGCGCGCCATCGACGCCGCCGGGGGTGCGCATGTCGGAGACCACTCCGTGAAATTCGCCGGTCGCCAGCAACTGAAGAGCCTGCGCTCCTGACTCTGTGCACACCACCGAGTAGCCGTTGCGTTCGAGAGCGGAGCGGACAAACTCCAGAACCGCGGGTTCATCCTCAATTAGGAGCACGGGAGCACAAGCGGATTTGATTCCAGTCTGCGTCATGGTTGGTTCACTCCTGCGGCCGCTCCGAAGGTCGCGCCGTCCGTCGCCAGGGGCAGGCGAACGATGAAGGTGGCGCCTTCGGAATCCAGATTGTTGTGACAGATGATTTCGCCGCCGTGTTCGCGGACGATTCCGTAGCAGATGCTGAGGCCAAGGCCGGTTCCCTTGCCAACATCCTTGGTGGTAAAGAAAGGATCGAAAATGAGGTTGGGGTCGACTATGCCTGTGCCGTTGTCCCGGAAAGAGACCTCAACGTAGCCGCTGCCGCGGGCGCTCATGATCTCGATGCGCCCCGGACGCCCACACTCGCGCACTGCGTCGTAGGCGTTGTTGATGATGTTGAGGAACACCTGCTGCAACTGGTGCGAGTCGCCAATGATTTCGGGTAACGACTGGTCGAGCCGCTCGACGACCTGAATGCCGTGACTGATGAAGTCATAGGACCGCAACTGGACAGTCCGCTGAAGGATGGAATTCAACTGGATGGGCTGGCGTCGGGGAGGCATCGGCCGCGCGACGCTCAGCAGGTTCTGCACAATCTGCTTGGTGCGCTGCGCTTCCTGCAAAATCACGCGCAGGTCGCGGCGCGCGCTCTCTGGCAACTCGGGATTTTCCATGAGCAGGTCGGCAAAACCGAGAATGGCAGTGAGCGGATTGTTGACCTCATGCGCGACGCCCGAAACGAGCTGACCGACCGCAGCCATTTTTTCGGCGTGAATGAGTTTCGCCCGCAGCACGGCCGAATCGGTCACATCCGTCATGACCACGACAACGTTGCTGACTTTTCCGTCTTCGCCGTGGATCGGGCTGAGGTTCACGGAGAATTGTCCGCTGGCGCCGTCGCCGCGGATCAGCGGCAGATCGAAGTTATCCACCTGCTGGCCGCGCGCAACTGAGGCCAAAGCCTGGCGCAGAGCTTCCCGACGCGGAGCAGCACAGTAATCGGCATAGTCGTGCCCGATGAGCTGAGCTTGCTGAAAGCCGAGGCCGCCCCAGCGGCGGTTGGCATAGCTGATAATGCCGTTCGTATCGGTGACCAGAATCAGGCTCTGCGTGTGGCTGAGAATTTTGCTGGAGAAGTCGCGCTCTTTTTGCAATTCGGTCTGTGACTGCCGAAGCCCGGTGATATCAAGCATCAGGCCCCGCTGCTGAAGAATATTTCCAGCAGCATCGCGGATCGCATAGCAGTTCATGTAGACATGGACGGGCGACCCATCCTTGCGGCGCAGGATATCCTCGTGATCGTGCATTTCGCCTGTCTGCTTGAGTAAATCCATCAATTGCTGCCGCCGCTGCGGAGAAAAATAGACTTGGGTGGGAATGTCGAGTTGCAGCACTTCCTCGCGGCTGTCATAGCCCAGAATGCGGACCAACGCGTCATTCACCTCCACAAACCGTCCCTGCGGAGTGGAAACGTAAATTCCCTCCTGAATATTGTCGAAGAGCTCGCGATAACGCCGTTCGGCGTCGCGCCGGTCGGTGATGTCCTTGAGCACATGAACGGTTTGCAACTGCGTGCTGCCTGCAGTCTCGTTCCACCTTGCTGAAGGCCCAATGCTTTCCGGATGAACGCGCGACGTCGAAATCAGGAAGGCGCGATCAAGTCCGGGATGCACGTATTCGTCCAGGCCCTCGCCGGAGCGGCAGAAAGGACACGAATGAGGGGGGGCTGCTATGGACAATGCGTCCAACGCCCGCATATTGACGCCGATCAACTGATCCGGCGCAAGACCAACCATATCGGCGAGCGCGCGATTGACGCGCAGAATGTTGTGCTGTTCGTCGTGCACGACGATGTAGTCGCTGATGGCGTCGAACAGGTCCAGCCAGTGCCGGTTGGCCTGCTGCACGCGGGTGAAAAGGCAGGCATTTTCGAGGGCCACGCTGGCGTGCCCGGCAATCGCACGCAACAACTGCTGATCGTCGGCGGAGGGCGCAGCACCGCGATCGGCCAGACAGAGCACGCCGAGCAACTCGCCGGACGCGCCGGTCAGGCGAACCAGAGTGCAATCGGTCCATTCCAGGGTGGTTGCCAGTGAGGATCCCAGCAACTCGACGGCGGGAACGAAGGCGACGTCCGCCGTATGTTTCGGCACCGCGGCCCGCAACGCACTGGCAAACTGACGCACCAGTTGCTTGTCGTCGACCTCGACACCGCCGCCCAACACGACAGTTTCCAGATTCGTCGTCTGAAATAAGCTGAGCGCGACCTCATCGGCCCCAAAAAGAGCAGCGGTGCGCAGCGCGAGATTGCGCATGAACTCGGAGAGATCAAGCACCGTGTTCAATTCGAGCGCGATCGTCACCAGCGTCTCGGCGCGCTTCCGGTGCTCTTCCGACTGATGGAGATTCCTCGTCATCTCCAGCGCAATGGCGACCTGGGCCGCGAGCGCGCGGGCGCGGCGCACATCCTGGTCGCTGATCGGTCCGGAGGCCACGCGATCGAGCACGCCAAACATTCCGAGTATTTCGCCGTTCGAACCGAGCAGTGGGACGGCCAGCAATTGCTTGATGGCAAAGGCCGCGACGAAATCGAGATTCGCGCCCACGGTAGTGGCCGCGTCCTCGGTCAGGAATACATCTTTTTGCTTGAGCCGGCGGACCGCCACGCCATCGGGCAGCGGGATATCGACCGGTCGCGCATGGCCGTTCTCAAATCCCCAGCGAATGTGAAAAACGCTGTCTTCGAGCAGGCCGATAAAACAACGCTGGAAACCGAGAAAACTGGCCGCGCGCACGACCGAGGTGTGCATGAACTGGTCCAGCCTACCCGCCGAACCGAGCTCACATGATATTTCGAGAATTTCGTGCAGCTCCTGGGCCTGGGCGCGAGCCGTTGCGTAGAGTTCAGAGTTCGCGGCGACGACGGCGCCAAAACCGGCCAGCGCTGAGACCAGCGTTTTCTCTTCTTCGGAAAACGGCGCTGAGGAGCGCGGGTAAACGAGAATCGCGCCTGGCGAGCACGAGGTTCGAAATGGCGCGGCGACGAGCGTGCCGGCGGGAGAGTCTTCGCCGAAATGGGCCGCTCCATCGATGTTGACGGTGATGCGCTCGCCGGCAGCAACCGCCCTGGTCGCAATCTCAAGTGCCGGCCGCAGGTCGTTGACCTGGGCCCGGGCTCGAATTGTCTGCGCAAGGTGCGGCGCGTCTGCGGAAACAGCCAGCAGCTGAAAGCGATTCTCATTCTGAACAAAGATGAGAACTGCCGGCGCCCCGAGCAGATCGCGCAGGCGATCGGCGATGTTCTCCATCACCGGCGAAGTGTCCGGCGAGCCGTGCAGCCGGGCAGCCAGATCGGCCAGAATCGCGGCTCGACGCTTTTCCTCCCGCGACAACTGATTCAAGCGCAGCGCTTCGAGCGCCGTGCAGAGTTGCGCGGCCAGGAT
>JBAWAI010000531.1:0-10823 GCA_049589215.1 Terriglobales bacterium
ATCAAGAAGTTGCCGACGATAAAGCTCTGCAACATCTTCCCAATCAGACCCAGCGTCACAAACGCCGTGTGCCGATAATGGAGCGGAAACAGCATCACCGTCGCCGACCGCGCATGGCTCTGCCACGTCAGCAGAAAATACGTCAGAAAAGGAACGAACGAGGCTGCCAGAAGGCTTTCGGATACCGTGCCGGCTCCGTGAGTCAGCACATCCGTCCAATTCGAGACCTCACGCACCTGAACCACGTTCTTGTTGTCGGCCGCCGCCACCGCCTCGCCAGTTTTCTCGATCTTTTCCGCCTGCTGCCGGAAGGGCCGCATAATCGACCCGACCTTCTGCGAATATTTTGGGAGATTGTCAGCGAAGTCAATGGCCGCGTTGTACGAGGTGACCGTGACCCCGTAGAGCACCACCAGCAGAAGAATCACGCTCGCCAGCGACGCGACCGCCCGCGGAACATGCAGGAATTCCAGCGCCTGCACCAGCGGCGACAGGGTAAAGCTCAGCAGAATGGAAAAAAACAGCACCGCCAGCACCGACTCGCCAAAGTACGCGAAGAGTATGATCAGCGCGATGCCGATCAGCGTCATCGACCAGTGGTGAGCGCTGTCCTGTCGAGCGATATCCGTTTTCTCCTGCGTCTCCATCGATCGATGGCGGGCCTCCGCGCCCAGTCAGCAATTTTGCCTGACCAAGCCGCGAATTGCACGAGAGAAAGAGAAAACGTTCGCAACAAGCCGGCAGACGCGGAAGGATTAGTGGCTCTCTTCCGGAGTTTGAGAGGAGAAGAATGCGTGCCACTTCCCATCCTCCCAAAGAAAGAAATCGGCGAATCGCCGCGCCGTTGCCTTGCCGTCCGCCCCTGTCACGCGAGACTCCCCATACGCCACCGCAACATTGTTGTGCAACAGAACAGTTGCCTTGGGCAAATCGGGGATGGGTAGGTCCTTACCCTGGTTCTTAGCCGTCATTATGAGCTCGTCGGAAAGAACCTTGAGCTGGCCAGAACGCGTAATTTCCGTGAATTCAGGGACGAGCAGACAGCGCATCAGCTCCGTGTTGCCTCGCAAAAAAGCAATCGACCATGTGTTTTCCAAGCGTTGAACGGTAGCTGCGTCTTTCTCCTGATGCATCAGCTCGGGAAAATCGCAAACATCGGTTGCGTGGATGGGCAGGTTCCACAAAATCAGTGAGAGGTAAACCGCACTTCTAATCGTCACCTTTGCAAGCGTCATGGCCCTTTACCTCTACCTGAGATAGGCAGGTTAGACGCAGAAGCGGCCAGCTCGTCAACCTGCTGCTTGTTTGGAACGCGCTTGACTCTACTCCCCTGCTGGACTGATCTTTATTGTATGAACTCGCTAGCCCGCCGTCGTGTCCTCGCGCTCGACGTCGGCTCGCGGCGGATCGGCGTCGCCGTCTCTGACCCTCTCGGCATCACCGCCCAGGGGCTCGATACCATCCAGCGCCAGAACAAGCGCCGCGACTGGGCGGCTCTGGGCGCCGTTTTGGCCAAGTACGATGTGGGTGAGATTGTGGTCGGCCTGCCACTGCGGCTGACCGGCGCTGAGGGCACTCAATCCGAAAAGATGCGCCAGTTTGCCGACGAACTCAAAACAAAATTCGGATTGCCCGTCCACCTGTGGGACGAGCGCTGGACCTCAACCGAGGCGAACCGTCTGTTGCGGGAGACGAATCTCTCGATTGAGAAACGGGGAAAGGCAGTAGACCGCATGGCCGCGATCTTAATTCTTCAGTCCTGGATGGGCGCTCGCGAGTCCGAACTCGCCAGGGCGGAATCCGGCGGGTCTCAGTCAAATGACCAGCCGCTATAGGCAGGTTTACGACGCCAGTTCGGTAATCTCTGGCAGGCGTAAATTACACTTCGTCAGCGCCTTAGTCAGCGCCTCTTCAATGGCCGTCTCGTTGCAATTGCGTGAAATAGCGATCTCGCTCACCAGCAGGTAGCGCGCCCGCTCCAGCATCTTCTTCTCGCGGAACGACAGCGACTTTTCCTGCTGCAGAATCAGCAGGCTCTTCAGCACCATCGCCACATCCGAGAGCGACCCGGTGCGCATGCGCTCTGAGTTTTCCTTGAACCGGTCTTTCCAGTCGGCGGCATTGATACACTCGCCTGTCGACAGGTAGTTGACGATCTTTTCGATCTCGCCGTTGCGCACGACTGGCCGCATCCCAACGTTCCCCGCATTGCTGAACGGGATCATCACCTTCAGGCTGCTGGCGGCGATCTTCAGCATGTAAAATCTTTCCACAGTCGCGCCCATGGTCCGGCTGCTGATTTGTTCGATAATTCCAACGCCGTGATTGGGATAGACGACCTTGTCGCCGATGTGGAAAACTTGGGCGTTACTCATGAGGCGTGCTCCCGGAAGGACCCGCTCCCTTGAGTCTAGCGGACGCCCCACCCTAAAGCAAACCCAGCCGTCCTCTGCCTACGCCAATGAACGCCACCGCTAAGATTGCCTGGCCTCCGCCTACGTCCATTCGTCGTTCTCACCATCGAACTCAACCGGGTAAGTCATTTCGATTAAATGCGTTAACCCGCCCACCCCTGCTGCGTCCAATCCCGTATGAGCCCGCGCATTGCCGGTCACAGGGCGTATAATGACCACGCACCCGGCGATGATTTCATGACCGAGCAAATCAAGAAAAAGCTGCAGGACGAGCTCAATACGCTCGAGCACGAGCTTGCCTACGACATCCCCCGCGAACTCAAAAAGGCGGCAGCCTTGGGCGACCTGAGCGAAAACGCCGAATATCACATGGCCAAGCAGCGCCAGGAATTCCTCAAGGCGCGCGTTCGCCAACTCGGCCAGCGCCTGTCCGACCTGTCGCTGATCAACATGAATAACATCCCGAAAGACAAGGTCGGACTCGGCTCAACCGTCAAGGTTTTTGACAACGGCAAGAACGAGGAAGTCGAATACCATATCGTGACCACCGAAGAGGCCGACGTGGCCAACGGCAAAATTTCGACCAACTCCCCCATCGGGCGCGCCCTGCTGAACAAAAAAGTCGGCGACAGCGCGATCGTGGTCACGCCCAACGGCAACCGCGAAATGGAGATCCTCAAGCTCTCCACCATCCACGATCTGGAGCTGAACACGGGCACGGGTTCAAAGTAGGAAGACCAAAATAGAGACGGGGCCTACCCCGTCTAGAGGGGCACCAAAGGGCGGTAACTGGAATATGACCTGGACAAGCGGTGTGGGACGCGTCTGCGGCGTGTTGCTCGACGGCATCGTTCGCCTGCTCGCCCTCTCGCATATCAATCCCAACGTTCTCACCCTGATGGGCTTGGTCGTCAACACCTACGCGGCGTTCTTGTTCGGCTACGCCAATGGCGATAACCAGCGGCGCATGTTCTTGTACGCCGGCCTGGTCATCATCGGCAGCGGATTCTTCGACCTGGTCGATGGCCGGGTCGCCCGCGCCTCAAATCAAGTCACCCGCTTCGGGGGCTTTTTCGACTCCATCGTCGATCGCTACAGTGACGCCTCGCTCTTCCTCGGATTGCTGGTGTTCTACGGCCGCGGCAACCGCTTCTTCTACGTTGTTCTGGCCGCATTGGCCATGGTCAGCGCCATCATGGTGAGCTACGCCCGCGCCCGCGCCGAATCCCTGATCGGCGCCTGCCGAGTAGGCTTCATGGAGCGCCCGGAGCGCCTCGTCCTCCTCATCATCGGCGCCCTCTTCAATGAGATGGCCCCCGTTCTCTGGGTAATCGCCGTCCTCTCCACCATCACAGTCATCCATCGAGTCATCTACACCTGGCATCGCACTACCGAGATGGATGCCCCCGCAAGGGCCGCCTAGCCTAATCAGGGGACGCTTCAAAATCGCAAACCAAACAGCCTCAGATAAACTTAGCCTCGCTCTCCCAGCCTTCCGCTTGGTATGCTGTACCGCTTCTGGCCGCTGAGCCGCGGAGGGACCCCATGACCTGGTCGCGCGCACATTGGGTAGTAGGAACTCTGGCCCTGCTCTCTTTTCCCCTCACCGGCCAATACATGCGCCACCTCGCGCACGTTCCGCACCTCGATAGCGTCCCCCGCCTCATCTTCCGTTCCCGTCACCTGCTCCTCCTCGTCGCCGGAGTCGCCAACATCGCGCTGTCCAACAGTCAGCCCTTTCATCGCGCCCAGCGGGTAGCGTCTGTGCTGATCATGATTGCCCCGTTTCTCATCCTCGCGGCCTTCTTCATCGATCCCGCCCGAGGACTCAACAGCAGCCAGATTTTTCGCTGGGCCATGTACAGCCTGTGGATCGCAGGCGTTATCCTCGTGATCGTCAACCGGCCGCGCAGCGCGCAACCGCCGCCCGCCCAAATGCTAGACTAGACGGCGAACTTTTCCGGAGTCTTCGAACTTGCCAGTGAATCCCTTGCCAACCAATCCTGTCCTAGTCGTGCACGGCGGAGCATGGGCCATTCCGGATGACATGGTCGAAGCGCACCTCACCGGCGTCCGTAACGCCGCAACCGCCGGCTGGCGCGCCCTCGAGCGCGGCGGCTCCGCTCTCGATGCCGTCGAAGCGGCCATCATCGTCATGGAAGACGACGAAACTTTCGACGCCGGCCGCGGCAGCTTCCTCAACCGCGACGGCAAGGTTCAACTCGACGCCTTCATCATGGACGGTGCCACCCTCCGTGGCGGCGGCGTCGGCTGCGTCGAGCGCCTCCGCAATCCCGTCCGCGCCGCCCGCAAAATCCTCAGCGATAGCCCGCACGTTTATTTCGTCGCCGAAGGTGCCGAGCGCTTCGCCGCCGAGCACGGCATCGAACTCTGCCGCAATGAAGATCTGATCATTCCGCGCGAAATCGAGCGCCTGCGCGAATACCAGGCTCAGGCCTCCAAGAGCGGCAACGATCTGTTTGTCTCGGAGATCCCCCACGACATGCTTTCGCACGACACGGTGGGCGCGGTCGCGCTCGACCGCAACGGCAACATCGCGGCCTCGACCTCAACCGGAGGCACCATCAACAAAGCTCCCGGTCGCCTCGGCGACTCGTCGCTGATCGGCTGCGGCTGCTATGCCGACAACGAAAGCGCCGCCGCCTCCACCACCGGCTGGGGCGAACCCATCATGAAACTGGTTCTGGCGAAGTGGGCAGCCGACCGCGTCGCCGCCGGCAATCTGCCGCAATGGGCCGCCAAAGAGGCCATGAATTATCTGAAGCAGCGCCTGAACGGCCACGGAGGAATTATTCTTCTGGACGCGCAAGGCCGCATCGGCATAGCGCACAACACCCCGCGCATGGCCTGGGCAATCCGCACCAATGAAAAACTCGAAGCCGGCACGGAGCATTGAGCCACAAGTAGCGAGGAATAATCCGCGGCCCAAACTATCGTTCAATCATCACCCGAGACCCGAGACCCGAGACCCGAGACCCGAGACCCGAGACCCGAGACCTGAGACCTGAGACCTGAGACCTAGAACTCAACATGCGCCCGAAACGTCGGCACCACCACCGGCCCGCGATCGCGGTTGTATCCCGGATCGTTAATATGCTGCACTCCTGGAGCCAAATAAATCCCGCGCCAGACATGCGCCGTGTAATAGCTCTCCACGATATTTTCGCGCCCGTAATTTAAATTCCCGTCCCCCAGCAAAAACCCCAGCCCGCCTAGCCGCAGATATTCCTGATGATCTTTGCAGATTGCATTGGTCACAACCGCCACGCCCGCGCGGTCCTGTTTTCGATGCCACCACGCCCCGCGCGCTCCCAGTCCCACCGCGAAAGTCTGGTCGACTTCCGTGTAAGCAAACGACTCAGTCTTCCCATTGTCCCAGCCGAAGCGTGCGAACGCCGTCAGGTTTGGCGTCAGGTTCTGTTCCACATTCACCCCAAACCCATACTTGCGGGTGATGTGCCACGGATGATTCGTAATATCGGGGACCGCAACCAGTCCCTGCTCAAACTGCGCAATCGCCTCGCGATAGATTCCCATATTCGCGTAGTTCGTATAAGCCAGCAGCCGCACCACTCCAGCTTTTTTCGGAATCACCCCATGCCGCAACTCATATTCGTAATTCTCCGCGTGCACCTGCCACGGCCGCCATACCAGGTCGATCCCATTGGCCACCTTCGGCATCAGCGCTTCTGCAAATCGAAATCCCCAGTTGCGGTCTTCATAATCCGCCGTTAACCCGACCGTGTAGCCGCGCGTGTCCGCCGCGTAATCCCAAGCCCCGTTGTTGTCGGTCGTCCAGTTGATGAACTGCAAATGCGTGTCGCTGCCCACCGTGTTCACATCAAAAAAATCCGGCATGCTGAATTTGCCAAAGCGAATCTCAATACGCCGTCGCGGTAACTCGTCAAACAGCGAAAGGAAGTTGCGTGCGTTTTCAACCTTGTCCTTGCTCAGTGCGATCACGCTGTGAATCATGCCGCGGCCAAGATAAGGAGCTTTGCTGAGCAGCGGGTTGCGCACGATATCCAGATCCGTGTTCCCCGCCAGCCCAAAGCCGGAACTGAGCGCCGCGCCCCCAGCCTCTTCAATATCCACCAGCAGTTCCGTCGAGTTGTTGATCCTCACTCCGGTATAAAGCGTCATCACCCGCGACGTAGCTTTTTCATAATCTGGACTCAAGCTATGTGTGCCGCTGTAGGCCGCCGGAAACGACGGATGAGCCTGAAAGATAAAATTTGCCTGCCCTGAGAGCCAGAAGCGCGTGCTCTTGAAATGAGGGAACATCGCCTGAGCATCGTCGTAGCCCGCTCCGGGATCGGGAGCATCCACCCGGTCAGGGGCGGGCTGGGAGGTCGGCGGTGTCTGCGAGGGTGGTGGCGTTTGTGCCACCGGAGAAGTCTGGGATGAAATTGCCGATTTCCCAATCGAACCCGATCCGGGGCTCATCTGCGCGATTGCGGGTAAAGCAACAGCCAGCCATGCCAGCGCGCCGCCGGCAATAACGAGGATGGAGGTTCTCTTCCACATTAAGTGAAGTATACTGTTGTTAATTAACTACAGTTAACAGAAAAAAAGACGCCCAAGCTGCTTCCTGAGACCACCGACCTATCCTAAGACAAACTTCATTAAGGGAAGGTTACAGCTCGATTCACCCTGAAACCCAGTCCAGCCCTCCGGCGGTCGACCCCGCGCTATCATTTCCTCATGCCCGACGTCGACTGGATTCGCGAACTCTGCCTCTCATTCCCCGAGGTCACCGAAGACATGCCTTGGGGCGATGATCTCTGCTTCAAGATTCGCGGCAAAATCTTCGTCGGTGTCGTCTTATCCGACGGCAAATTTCCCCGCGTCACCCTGAAGTCCTCGCCCGAAGCCTTCCACGATCTTCTCGAAACCGAAGGCATCGGCCCGGCGCCCTACGTCGGCCGCTATAAGTGGATTCAGATCGCCCGCTCCAGCCTCCTGCCCGCCTCCGAGCTCGAATCCCTCATTCGCCAATCCTACGAAATGGTGGCCGCAAAAGCTCCGGCGCCTAAATCGCAAAAGGCTAGAACCGCTGCAAAAAAGGTAAAAAAGAAAATCGTAAGAAAGAAATCAGCCGGACGCCGCTCCACCAAATAGACGTAAAATGTCCAGTGGGAATCGGGGTAAATGCGATGCCGGAAAATTCTGAAACTCTGGTAGAAGACGCCCTCCAGGCCCGCCGCGAACGTCGCCCCGAAGATGCGAGACGTGATCTCATCGCAGCCGTCGACCTCTGTCGCCAATCTTCCGAACCAGCGCTCTTGGCGCACGCCCTGACCGCCCTCGGTAGATCGAGCGAGACCTCGGTCATTTCGACGCCGCTCTGCGGCCCTACGAAGAAGCTGCCGTTATCTATCGCGCGCACCAGAGCGCCTCCAGACTCGCTCACACGATTCGGCACATCGGAGACATCCACCGGTCGGCGGGCCACCCGGCCCTGGCCGAGCCCTGCTACGACGAGGCTCTCAGCTTCTATCGCAACGACAAGCAAACAACACCGCTTGAACTGGCAAACGCAATCCGGGGTTTGGCCATTCTCAAAAGTGATGCCGGCGATTCCCCTAAAGCAATCGCGCTCTGGACCGAGGCCCGAGATCTCTACCAGTCGGTCGGCGTAAAAGAGGGTGTCGTCGAGAGCGATCGCCGCCTTGCCCTGCTCGCTTCACCGAGACGCTAAGCCCCGCATCGCCGCCGAAAGATTTTCGCGCCGCTACTCTTCCCGCCTCCAGCCACTCCAACGCATCTTCCGTCGTGAACGTTTGACTCCCGCCAACGCACTAGACTAGCCTCATAACTTCGCCCTCCCAATGCAGACTCGCCTCAAAACCACACTCTGCGCGGTCCTGGTCCTCTTCGCTGCCAGTCTCGGTGCCGCGCCGCTCCCTCCCGCCCATGCGCCCCACGCCATGGTCGCCAGCATTCGCGAAGTCGCCTCCCGCGTGGGCGTCGAAGTCATGCAAGCTGGCGGCAATGCCGTCGATGCCGCCGTCGCCACCGGATTCGCGCTAGCCGTCGTCTATCCGCAGGCCGGCAACCTTGGTGGCGGAGGCTTTCTGCTTCTGCGCACGGCCGCCGGCGAAGTTCACTTCGTCGACTTCCGCGAAAAGGCTCCAGCCGCCGCCACTGAAAATATGTACCTCGACGCGCACGGCAACGTGATTCCCGGCCTCAGCGTTGTCGGCTACAAGGCAGTCGGTGTCCCTGGTTCGGTCGCCGGCCTCGTTTATGCCGAAAAAACATTCGGCAAGCTCACGCTCGCGCAAGTCATTGCTCCTGCCATCAAACTCGCCCGTGATGGTTTTCCGCTCTTGAGCGAAGACGCGACCGATCTCAAACGCGACTCGCGTCTCGGCAAATTCTCTGACTCGCGACGCATTTTTCAGCGCAACGGCAATTTCTACCGCGCCGGCGAACTACTGAAGCAACCCGAACTCGCGCGCACTCTCGAGCGCATCGCCAAAGATCCCGACGACTTCTACCACGGCGCGCTCGCCCGCGAACTCGCAGCGGCAATTCAAAAAAGTGGAGGCCTCGTCACCCCCGCCGATCTCGCCGCCTATGAGGTCAAGGAGCGCGAACCTGTGCGCGGCACCTATCGCGGTTATGACATCATCAGTTCCCCGCCGCCCTCGTCCGGCGGAACTGCTCTCATCGAGATCCTCAACATCCTCGAGGGCTTCGATCTCGCCAAAACCGGCAACCGCTCCGCCGAAACCATTCACCTCACCGTCGAGGCCTTCCGCCGCGCCTTTTATGATCGCGCCGATTTCATGGGCGATCCCGATTTCTCAAAAATTCCCGTCCCGCAGTTGATCGACAAGAAATATGCAGCTGCCTGGCGCGATACCATCGATCCCGCTCACGCCTGCGTAAGCGCCAGTCTCAAGCGTCCGCCCTTTGAGAATCTCGAACGCGTCGCCGACGCGCGCCCGGCCGCCATCCGCGAACCCGAAAACACCACGCATTATTCGATCGTCGACAGCGAAGGCAACGCCGTATCCGTCACCACCACGCTCAACGACGAATTCGGCTCACGCGCCACCGCCGAAGGCCTCGGCTTTCTGCTCAATGACGAGATGGACGATTTCGCCTCCAAGCAGGGCGTCCCGAATGCATATGGACTGATCCAGGGTCCGGCGAACGCAATCGCCCCGAACAAGCGCCCGCTCTCGGCCATGACGCCCACCATCGTTCTCAAAGACGGCAAGCTCTTTCTCGTTCTCGGCTCTCCGGGCGGGCCCAGAATCATCACCACCGTTGCCAACATTCTGATGGGCGTCGTCGATTTCAGGCTCGACATCCAGCAGTCCGTCGACGCCCCGCATTTTCACCATCAATGGCTTCCTGACCAGATTGATGTCGAAGACACGCTCTCACCCGATACAATGAATCTTCTTCGATCCAAAGGCCATAAGTTGAGCGTGAAGCACGGCGTTGACCAATACCCGGCAGACGGCGAATGTGTCATGGTCGATCCAAAAACGGGTGAGCGGCTGGGTGCGAGCGATGATCGCGACCGGGGGAAGGCGGTAGGCTACTGATGCTCAAAGCCGTATCGACATACGTCTATGTCAAGGAACGCCTCCATCCGGGCCTGCTCGATGATCTTGTCCGCGGCGGAGCCCAGGCCATCGAAATCTTCGCCGCCCGCCAGCACTTCGACTACGCCAATCGCAAACAGCACGTTCGCGAAATTGCCGACTGGTTCAAGTCCACCGGCATCCCCCTCAACTCCGTGCACGCCCCCCTGTACTCCGACTACGACTGGGGTCGCGCCGGCTCGCCGCCCGTCAACATTGCCTCCCCCGATCGCGCCGGCCGCATCGATGCCATGGATGAGATCAAGCGCGCCCTCGAAATCGCCGAGCAGATTCCCTTCCGCTTTCTCGTGCAGCACATCGGCACTCCCAACGAGGCCTTCGATGAGAAAAAGCTCGAGGCGGCAATGACTTCCGTCGAGCATCTCCGCGCCTTCGCCAAGCCGCTCGGCGTGCGCATGCTCGTCGAAAACATTCCCAACGAGCTCTCCACCCCCGAGCGTCTCGTCGAATTCATCCAGACCATGCACTTCGACGACATCGGAGTCTGCTTCGACTGCGGCCACGCCCACATGATGGGCGGCATTCCCCAAGCGTTCTCAATCCTGAAGAAGCACATCTGCTCGACCCACGTGCACGACAACCACAAAGACAAAGACACACACCTTTGGCCGGGCAACGGATCGATCGACTGGAAAGAAACCATGGAGCTGTTGCGCACCGCTCCGCAAACGCCGCCGCTGCTCCTCGAAGTCGAAGGCGAAGAAAAGAAAAACTCCATCGAAGAGGTAAGCACCACGTTTCAAAAACTGGAAGACAGCTAGGT
>JBAWAI010000532.1:0-3770 GCA_049589215.1 Terriglobales bacterium
CCCGCAGCCCCGGCATCGCCGGCCGCCGGTGCATGCGCCAGTTGTTGAGGAATCTGCCGGAAAGCCTCGAGGGCCTGCTTCTTGACCGGGCGCAGCACGACCGCATACACGAAGACGAACAGCAGCGTGATGCCGAGGTAGCGCAATGCTCCTGCCCAAGGGAGAACGAGCAGCCGGTAGCGGTCAAGCTTGCCGGGCAGGGAGACGGGCTCGACCGGAGCCGTCTGGAAGGAAAGATTCTCGAGGGCCAGCAGGTCGCCGCGCTGCTCGTCGACGCCGATGGCGGCGCGCGCCAGCTTTTCAATGGCCGTCATCTCTTCGGGCGTGCGTTTGCGGCGCACGACGGTAGTCTTGCCATCCTTTTCAAGATGGCTTTCGGCGGCATCGTCGATGAGGACGGCGGCAGTAATTCTCCGCACTCGCCCGGCGGGCTGCGAAACATGGCGCACGCTCCGGCTAATCGCGAAAGTCGAGCTCTCCGACTTCGAGGACTGGCTGTCCAGGGCGGACAGGATGCCGGTCATTACCGAGGGAGATGCGGAGGAAGACGCGGAGGGAGATGCCGCAGGACTTCCGGCAGGAGAAGTTGCGGCATTTGCGGCGGGAGCCGCAGGAGTTGGCGGGCTCGCGATTGCGGCCGCGCTTCCCGGAACGTTCGACGTGGTTCCGGGCACACCCGCCGGGCTCGCCCCCCCGGCCAACTCTTCGGCATGCTGTTGCGAGAGCGGGGTGGAAGATTTGGGGTCGAAAATCTCCGAAGTATCTTCGCTGGTGCTGAGATCGTAGTCGACGTGTACGCTGGCGCGCACGTGCTCGCCGCCCACCACCGGTTCGATGGCATGCACGGCGGCAGCGGCCAGTTCCTCGTCGGCATCGAACGAGGCCCGGTTCCCGGGCCCGCGCCGGACGAGAAAAGGCGTGGCCGTATCCGCATCGACCACGGTAACGTTCTCCGGCTTCAGGCCGTCGACCGCGCTCGCCACCAGTTGCGGGATGGCCGACTGCGCCTCTTTCGACAGCGAACCGCCTCGCGTCTTCACGATGACGGCGGCCTTGGCATCGTGCTCCTGCTCGGTGAAGAGCGATTCGCGCGGCAGAACCAGGTGCACGCGCACCGCCTCAACCTCGTTCAGAGTCTGAAGTGTGCGCTCGAGTTCACCTTCGAGTGCGCGCTGGTAGTTCACCTTTTCGCTGAAGTCGGAGCCCGCCCAGTTGGGTGTGTCGAAGAGCTCAAAACCAAGCCGGGCATTGCTCGGCAAACCCTGGGAAGCAGTCTCGAGGCGGGCCGCGTCCAGCTTCTCGGACGGCACCAGCACGCTCGCGCCATCGGGAGAGATCTGGTAGGGAATATTCTTGGCCGCGAGCCGCGTGCCGAGGGACTGCGCATCGGCCGGACGCAGCCCGGTATAGAGCGTCACATTCTTGCCCGTGCCGAAGAGCGCGACGAATCCCCAGAGCGTTAGGCCCACCGCGAGGACGCCGCCCGCCAGCATTGCTTTCTGCCGGAGGCTCAAGCCGCCCAGAAAGTCCTGGAGCTGTTTTAACCACACATTCAAATTTTTCCGCCCCTAGCGTTCCGTTAGAATCGCGCGCTCAGAATTGCATGTTCGAAATCTGCTGGTAGGCCTGCACAATCTTGTTGCGCACCTGCATCATCAGTTGAAAGGAGAGGTCGGCCTTCTCGACCGCGATCATGGCCGTGTGCAGGTCGGCGCCCTGACCGTTGAGCAGTTGCGCAACCTGCGTCTGGGCATCATCCCCCGCGCCTTCGACCGCATCCATGGAGTGCCGCAGCGTGCCGAAGAAATCGTCCTGCTCCCCGCCGGCGGGCGCGGCGGCGTCCGCGGCGCTCGGCGGGGTGATGTCGGCGGGTAAAATTCGAATCGGGGAAATTCCATTGCTCATGAAGGCCCTCCTGCTTTTTCGTAAGTCGTGGGTCGTCCCGCGGCGGCGGTTTTGCCGTTCCCGGGCGTTGTCAGATGTCGATTTTCTAACGCAGCAGATCGAGCGACTGCTGAATCATGTTCTTGGTGGCCTGCACGGCCGAGGCGTTCAGCTCATAAGCGCGCACCGCGCTCAGGAGGTCGGTCATCTCCTCGACCGGATCTACCTGCGGATAAGCGACATAACCCTGCGCGTTCGCGTCGGGATGCCCCGGCTCGAAGCGCAGCACGGGCGGCCGCGCATCCCCGACCACGGCGGCCACGCGCACCGCCGAAGCATGATCGTGGAGAAGTCCGTTGCCCGCCAGGGCGAGCGAAAAACGCGCCCGCGCCGCCGACTGAAAGATCACCATCTGCCGCCGGTAGGGGCCGCCCGCGGGAGTGCGCGTGGTCTGGGCATTGGCCATGTTGGCGGCCACCACCTCGGCGCGCATGCGTTCGGCGCCGAGCGCCGACCCGCTCAATTCAAGCATGGAAAAAAGATTCATGACGTGGACATCCCTCCATTGATTGCCATCGAGAGGTTGTGAAATTCGGACTTAAGAAAGGCCACCGCGACCTCGAAGCGCAACTGGTTTTGGGCCAGGAGCAGCGACTCGCGCTCGACGCTGACGTTGTTGCCGTCGGGACGCTCGATGAGGCCGCGCACCTCACGCGCCACCGGCGTCAGCAATGCTGTGCCGGGTGACGCTTCGTCTCCACTTTCCGCCATGGCCTGCTCGATCTGACCGGCGAAGGTCGGCAGATCGCGCGTGCGGTAGCGCGGCGTATCGACGTTGGCGATATTGGTGGAGAGGATCTGGTGGCGAAGCGTCGACTGGTCGAGAACACGCTCCAGACCACGCATCAGCGGGGTTTCGATCATGGCATTGGCGTTCATCGGGTTGTCACTCATGAGGGCAGCCTCTCCCGGTAGTCGGCGCGCGCCGGCAAACCGAACTCACGGACCTTGTTGCGGACTGTGCGCAGGCTCACGCCGAGGAGTTCGGCCGCGCGCGCGCGATTGCCTCCGGTAGCGTCCAGGGTCATGGAAAAAAGCCGGCGCTCCATCTCTTCGAGCGAGACCCCGGCCTTCCACTCGGGCGCGCTCGGCGAGAGCGCCGGATCCGGCGAAGTTGGCGGAAGCACGGGAGCAGAATGCGGCGGCAACGGAAGTGCGTGGCCATAGGGCTGACCGCGTATCTGGTCATACGCGAAGGCCTCGAGCCCGATCTCGCCGCCACTCGACAGGGCAACCGCGCGGCGCACAAAATTCCCCAGCTCGCGCACGTTGCCGGGCCAGGGCTGCTCTTCGAGTCGCGCCAGAAGCGGACCGGAGAACTCGACCGCCGATCCGCGCGCGCTGTAGAGCCGGGCAAAATGACGCGCCAGTTCCCGAACATCGCCCGGACGCTCGCGCAGCGGGGGCAAGGAGATGGGGATGACATTGAGCCGGTAGAAAAGATCGGCGCGAAACCGTCCCTCCGCGATGCCCGCCTGCAGCGGTCGATTGGTGGTCGCAACCACCCGGATATCGATGCGCACCGTGTGATTCGAACCCAGCCGATCGAATTCGCGCTCCTGCAAAACCCGCAAGAGCTTGGGCTGGAGAGCGAGCGGCATCTCGCCCACCTCATCGAGCAGGAGGGTGCCGCCACTTGCCGATTCAAATTTGCCGGGGCGCGCACCGATGGCGCCCGTGAAGGCGCCGCGCGCATGGCCGAAGAGTTCGCTTTCGAGCAAGCTCTCAGGGAAGGCGGCGCAATTGACGGCCACGAACGGCCCCGCCTTGCGCGCGCTGTGACGATGGATGAGCCGCGCCACCAGCTCCTTGCCGGTTCCGCTTTC
>JBAWAI010000533.1:0-5539 GCA_049589215.1 Terriglobales bacterium
CCCGAGACCCGAGACCCGAGACCTAAGACCTAAGACCTGAGACCTGAGACCCGAGACCTAAGACCTGACACCAGTTCTTAGCTCTTCTTAAAATCCAGCGCCGCCGAATTAATGCAATACCGCATCCCGGTCGGCCGCGGACCATCCGGAAACAGATGTCCCAGATGCGCGTCACAATGAGCGCAGCGCACTTCCGTCCGCCTCATCCCGTAGCTGTTGTCGTCGATCTCTTTAATGTTCTGCTTGTCCGCCGCGTTATAAAAACTCGGCCAGCCCGTCCCCGAATCAAACTTCGTGTCCGACCCAAAAAGCACCGCCCCGCAGCACACGCAGTGATACGAGCCGTCATCGTGCATGTCCCAATACTTTCCGGTAAACGCCGGCTCCGTCCCGCACTGCCGCGCCACCTGGTACTGCTCGGGAGTCAACTGCTCCTTCCACTCCCGGTCGCTCTTCTGAACCTTTTCCGCCACTTTGTCTGTCATAATTCGTCTCCACTCATTAGATGCGCAGGCCCGCTAATAGTAGCGAATTCAAGGGCGATCCGCGACCGTCTTCGCCCTGGCTATTGCCTCACAAGGAAACCGCACAGACCCGGCGTGACCATCATCACAGCGCCCCAACGCGCGTTGTCGTCTCATCGATCCAGATCTCACCCGAAGCCGGATCAAGGCACAGAGAACGATAAGGCACAGAAAAAGGGATTTCCAAAAGTTCCAGCTCTTCTCCGTGACTCCCTGCCTCCGTGGTGAAAAAGCGGCTTCACACACAACGCAGAAGCGAGAGGAAACATGGGCGATCTAAGCGAGCACTTCTCAAAAGCAGAACTAGCCTGCCATTGCTGCGGTCAACTGAAAATCGAAACCGGCCTCATCGAGGCCCTCGAGCAACTGCGCACCCTCGCCGGTAAGGAAGTCATCGTGCACGATGGCTACCGCTGCCCGGCGCACAACCAGCAAGTCGGTGGAGTCACCGATAGCCAACACACCCAGGGCATGGCCGCCGACATCGACATCCCCGGCCTCTCCCTCCAGCAGATGTACGACCTCGCCCTCCAGGTCCCAACCTTTCTCAACGGCGGCATCGGCGTATACGACGGTGGCTTCGTGCATCTCGATATCCGCACGCATCAAGCGCGCTGGGCCCGCGTCGCCGGCCAGTACGTCGCGCTAAGTCGACTGGTAACTCCGCCCATCACGCTACTCGCCAAGGTGCAAACCGGCTCCCAGCCCACCTGACCCCAGCCCGAAGACCGACATTCGCCGATCGTGCCGCTCACTCCAGAACCCGCGCCTGACGCCAGAACTCGTGTTGACACTCCACCCCGGCTGGTACATACTCTCAGGCCATTTGGGCCCCGCAGACCAGTTGTAAATCTGCAAGCTGTTCGCCACCAACACTGACTCTCAAAACATTCCAGGAGGAATTCGTGCACGCCGATAATTTTGTCGACACATTCAAACTCCCGGGGCGCGCCCTCATCGCCGCCCTCGTCTTCTTTGCCTTGCTCGCAAGCCATCCCGCCCTGGCCAAAGAGATCGTGATCTTCAACCAGACGTCCAGCACGGCCAACCCGATCAGTGAACTGGTCGCCGATAGCAATGGCGTTCTCTACGGCACCGCTTCGCTAGGCGGACCAAGTGAGTTTGGTTCCGTATTCTCCGTCAATCCGCCCGCCGAAGGACAGACGGCTTGGACGGAGACCGTTTTGTATACCTTCCAGGGCGGCACCGACGGCATCGCGCCAAACACGCCCCTCATTCCCGATGGCCAGGGAGGTTTCTACAGCACAACCTTGCAGGGCGGTACGGGTCCGTGTCCCCTTTTGTTCGGCGTGCCTGGATGCGGAACTATTTTTCATCTCTCGCCTCCCGCCCAGGGCGAAACCGACTGGACAGAGACGATCATCTACAGTTTTCAAGGCGGAAACGATGGAGCTTTTCCCGGAACACTGTTGCGTGATCCAAATACCGGTGTGTTCTACGGCGTTACTTTCATAGGCGGTTCATACGGCGCGGGCATCGCATTTTCGCTGACGCCTCCATCCCAAGGCCAGACGAATTGGACCGAGGCCATCCTCCACACCTTCACCGGCGGCTCCGACGGCGGCTATCCCTACTGCACCTTCCATGAAGACGCGTCGGGAGCGCTCTACGGAACGGCTACGACCGGCGGATTTCTTGGATCCGGCGATGTCTACAAACTGACGCCGCCCACCCAAGGCGAGACAAATTGGACCGAGACCGTTCTCTATAGCTTCGGTGGCGAGGGCTTTGGCGATGCCGGCAATCCCTCTAATAATTTGTTGGCCGACGCCTCCGGCAATCTCTACGGAATAGCCACCACCGGAGGCTCGGGCGTCGTGCCCGTGAACGTCGGCGCGATTTTCGAGCTCTCTCCACCCTCCGGCGGCGGAACAACTTGGACGGAAACGATTATCTACAGTTTTACCGGCGCGAAGGACGGCGCCGATCCCGACAACGACCTCATCATGGATGGCAAAGGCGTAATCTATGGGGCGACCGATAGTGCCGGCATCCACGAAAACGGCACAACATTCAAGCTGGAGCCGCCAGCAGCAGGCCAGACCGCATGGACCTTCAAACTTCTATGGGATTTCCGCGGCGATCCCGATGGCAAAAATCCTGCCGGAGGTTTGACGCCCGTCAAATTGGGCAAAAAATGGGTGTTATTCGGCGAGTCCCTCAACGGCGGAACCAACGACAGCGATGGCGACGTCTACGAACTGACCAACACCGGCTACGTGCCCTAAAAGTCCCGTTCACAGCCAGCGGTAGTGAAAAAAGTGAAGTCCTCGCACTCCCACACATCGCGTCTCCTCATCCCGAAAATGAAATGATGACGATGACGACGACGATGTGTGGGATTTCGTGTCTCTCGAAGACTGGCCTCGCCGCCGGGCATTTCTTTACAACCCACGCCGCATCCCAATAGACTCGTGAACTGCACCCCTCCTCGATCTCATGAAACTCGTAACTTTTGAAAACGCCGTCCGCCAGCCCCGCATCGGCGCACTGCTCCGCCAAGAAAAGACCGGAGAAGATAAAGTCGTCGATCTCCAAGCCGCCGGCGCGCTCATCCCCGGCACCGAAATCCCCGACAACATGCGAGCCCTCTTCGCCGGAGGCGGCACCGCCCTCAACGCCGCCCGCCAAGCTCTCAATTACGTCGCCAACCTCGTCGCCGCCGATTCCGCCACTGCAAATTCCAAAGCCGCCGACTACGACGCTGCCAATTCAAGCCCCAGCCCGCAAGCCGAACCCCTAATCTATTCCCGCTCCGACGTCCGCCTCCTCGCCCCCATCATCCCCAAAAAGTTCTTTCACACCGCCGGAAATTTTCGCGAGCACCACGAAGAGGCCACCAAAGCCGGCTTCTCCCACCCCGTCATGCCCTGGATCGTCTTCTTCCAGAACACCGACGCCATCATCGGACCCGACGCGCCCGTCATCTACCCCGAGCACCTCACCGAAGAGCTCGATTACGAGCTCGAACTCGCCGTCGTCCTCAAAAAGTCCGGCAAACACTTCACCGCCGAAGAAGCGCCCGACTACATCGGAGGCTACGTCATCTTCAATGACATCACCGCTCGCGACATCCAGCGCCGCGAGATGAAGTCCGGCGTCTTCAGCTTCTGCAAGGCCATCGACACCTTCTGCCCCCTCGGCCCCTGCATCGTCACCGCCGACGAAATCCCCGATCCCCACAACCTAGCCATGGAGCTCCGCATCAACGGCGAGCCCCGCCAGCGCTCCCACTCCAGCAAAATGTCAGTCACCATTCCCGAAATCCTCGCCCACTACTCGCCCATGGGATACAGCGCAGGAGACGTAGTCTCAACCGGCACAGTCTCCGGAGTAGCGGCCTTTTCAGGCGATCCCAAAGCCTGGTACCTAAAGCCCGGCGACGTCATGGAATGCGAAATCGAAAAGATCGGCATTCTGCGCAACCCGGTAATCTCCTGGCAGCAAGCCTACGGAAATCCAGCCCCGCCACGCCCCGTTTCCAACTCATAGCATCATCGTAAGCCCACCCAGCCTGTCGAGATGGAACGGCCAATCGCACCCGGGCCCGCAAACCCCAAGCGGGATAGCCGTCCCGCAGGCACAACCGAAAATAGCCCGGCGTTTCAACGCCGCGTCACCGCCGACAAAATAAAACGCGAGTCCCGGAGGGACAGCTGACCCTCGCCGCCCCAAACACCGCACCCCGCACGGCTTTTCACGCCATACGCCATCCAGCCCACCATCGCGCCACACCCTCGTAACGCAGCCCACGTTACTCATTATGTGCAGACCCTTTCACTCCCGCTCGCCCATCACACCCCGCCACTACAACTAACCCGCGCCTTTTCATAATCTTCCACCCCAGGCAACATATGGATTCCCGGATGCATTACATAGCGCGAGGGCCCCGCAGGCAGGGGCGTCTCCCGGGGGCGATCTTGTCCATCGTTTACAGCGCTGAGTGCAAAGAGTCTCAGAAGGCGAACCGTCCTGCCGCCATGCTTCCGATCCTGGTAGTTCTGTTCGTCGTCTCCTACTGCCTCCTCACCATGCTCGTCTTCGAGCAGGGCCAGACCATCGAGTCGCAGCGTACCCTCATCCGCGCCATGCTTCAGGACAGCAGCCAACTCGCCGCGCTCAAGGGCAAACTGGCAGCCGGACAGCTCCCGCATAACCAGGCGTCAGGTCCGGCCGACCAAAGAACCGACCAGAAATCGGCCGACCAAAAAAACGACCAAAATAGCGCCCAGAAAAATTCAGTCGCGCCCATGATCTCGGGCAAGAAACAGTCCAAGCCGCCCCGCACCACCATGCAGATGCCCGGCAAACCAGAATCAGATCTGGAAGACGTTCGCCGCTCAACCAGAATGATCTAAGTTCTGAAATGCTTTTTGGTAAGAGCGCGGGTTTAACGTAGCACCCGGTTTTGAAAGGGCACGGCTTTGGCCGTCCCGCAAGAAACGCAAACAAGAGGAGCTTCAGCTCCCGAGGCAGCAAAGCAATACCGGTTCCGTGGATCGCGGCCTTTGTGGAAAGGCTGCACTGGAGGGAGACCCTATGAAAGTCCTGGCCCTGGCAATAGCCCTATCGCTGCCGTTTCCCAAGATCACGCCTCCAGCCAAGCTCGTCCCAACTCCCAGCCAGCAGCCGGCCAAACATAAAGGCGGACAATGGTACTTCGCCGCCAACGGTCACGCCGTCTACTGCTACGGACCAGTTGTCACCCTCCCGCAGCCGAGCGGCCTCATAAAAGTCGCCACCTTCTGCCGAGGCGATCAAACCATGGTCCCGTTAAAAGACTAGTTCACACCGTAACCTCTGCGCGATTCGATACCTTTTCCGCATCGTAGCGTCGCTGCTCCGTCACCCTCCCGCCAATACTTCCCTAGGATTACGTTCGTACCTTTCAAGACCGCAGCCCGCGTCGATAGACTTGCACGATGCCGACCCGCGCCCGCGTCAAATCGACCCCTGTCTCATCAGCCCCGCTCTCACCGGCCCATGCCTCACCG
>JBAWAI010000534.1:0-2122 GCA_049589215.1 Terriglobales bacterium
ACGGCATCGGCAGCCGGGCGTTCCGATGCCGCGACTGCGGCAGCCGGCATCGCGTACTGCACGGCGGCGTTGACCAGAATATAAAGCACGCCGACGGTCGCAACACCCCAGATCAGCGACAGCGGAATATTGCGCTGAGGGTCGCGAATCTCCCCGGCGACCATGTTGAGATCGTTCCACCCGTCATACGCCCACAGCGCGGCGACCAGAGCCGCGAAGAATCCGGCAACGCCGCCTTTCGCCCCCGCGAATTCGGTTGCGAAGTTCGCCCAGGTACCACCCTTATAAGTAAAGCCGACGACCACGATCGCGAGGATGATGGCGACCTTAAGCAACGTGAACAAGAATTGGAATTCGCCCGCGCGCCGCACGCCGATGTAGTTCAGCCATGTAATGGCAATGGCCGCGCCAATGGCCACGAGCTGTCCATAAGTGACCACGAAGGCATGCGAGCCCAACGAGGTAGAAAAGCAAATGTCCGAAAAAAAAGAAAACACCGGAAACGTCCCGAGCGTTCGCACCAGCCCGGTCGTAATCGTCGCGATGGACGCAGGCTTGGCAATCAGAAACCAGGTCCAGCCATACAGAAATCCCGCCAGCGGCCCATACGCATCGCGCACATAAACATATTCGCCGCCCGCCTGCGGCTTCATCGCGCCCAGTTCCGCGTAAGTAAGAGCGCCAAAAAATGAAAGCACGCCGCCAACCAGCCATGCGAGATAGACGACTCGAGCCGACCCGACCGCCTGCATCATCTCCTGCGGAACCAGAAAAATTCCGCTGCCAATGATCGTGCCGACCACGATCGCCCCGGCATGTGAAAGCTTCAGATCGCGGGCCAGTTCAGGTCTTCCTCCGTGCACCTCTGCGTGCTCTGTCGTTGCAGGTTTCATTCAGTCCTCAACGCAAGACTAGCCGCATATCCCACAATGAAAGTCACGCAAGTCCCAATCGCCACCCACCACGTAAAAGCCACTTGCGTCATTCTCCATATATAAAGTTCAGTAGCCAGCCCGCAGATCATGCCGGCAATCGCGCCATTCTGATTAGCACGCTTGGTAAGCACGCCCAGCAGAAACACTCCAAGCAGCGCTCCATAAGCGATCGATGCAATCTGCAATCCAACTTCAACCACCCGCCCAACGCGGTGAAGCGCGAGCACAGCAAGCCCAAATACACCGAGCGCCCATAGAATCGTCGCACCCCGCGCCAATCGCAAGCGCCTCGCATCGCTCATTTCCGGACGAAAGCGCAAATAGAAATCCATCATCGAACTCGACGATAGCGAATTAAGTGCGGCGCTGAGATTTGACATCGCCGCCGCCAGGATCGCGGCGATAAGCAGCCCAGAAATGCCGTGTGGCATCCGGCTGACAATGAATGTCGGATAGATTCTGTCCGCGCGTCCAAAGCTCGAAGATGGCACCTGATAGTACGCAAACAGCATCACCCCAACAAAAAGAAACAGCCCAAACTGAAACAGGATCGCGACGCCACTCGAAAGCAATGCCAGTACTGACTGACGCTGATTTCGCGCCGCCAGCAACCTCTGCACTATGAGCTGGTCGGTGCCGTGGCTCGCCGTGGTCAGGAAGGCGCCGCCGATGATGCCTGCCCAGATCGTATACGGTTTTGCCAAGCTGCCGAACGAGAGATCGAACACCTGAAATTTATGCAGGCCGCCCGCAATCGCCTGCGCCGAATCCCACCCGCCCGGAATGAGATGAAGAATCGTGAACAGACCCACCAGCGTTCCGCCGATATAAATAAATGTCTGCACCACGTCCGTCCAGATCACCGCGGCCAGCCCGCCCTCGAACGTATAGATCAAAGTCAGCAGCGTGATGAGGGCGATGGAAGTGATCTCACCCGTGCCGAGCGCGATCGAAACAACGATAGATACCGCATACACGCGCACGCCCTCCGCGGCCGCCCGCGTCAGCAGGAAAAGACCTGCCGTCACGCCTCGCAGAGTCGGACCAAATCGGCGTTCAATTAACTGGTAAGCAGTGTAAAGGTCGCCGCGAAAATATTGCGGCAGCAGCACAAAGCTGATGATCACTCGCCCAATCACGTAGCCCATCACCACTTGCAAAAACGTCAGGTTCGAATCGTAAGCAAG
>JBAWAI010000535.1:0-16808 GCA_049589215.1 Terriglobales bacterium
GCCTGGTGCTTGTGCGAATTTCCCACCACCCACGTCACGCCCGGCAGAGCCGCGATCTCCTCCGGCGCTCTTTGCGCATAGCATCCCGTTACAAGAATCTGGCAGCCGGGATTGACCCTCTGCAGCCGCCGTATCGACGCGCGCGCATCCTTGTCCGCGCTCGCCGTCACCGTGCAGGTGTTGAGCACCACAATTTCCGCGTCGCGCGCCACCTGGGCCCGCTCCAGTCCCCGCTCCAGAAACTGCCGCTCCAGCGCCGCCCCATCCGCCTGCGTCGCGCGACAGCCAAAATTTTCTATGTAGAACCGGGCCATCTTCATATACTAACTGAGTGGGTCGGCGCACCGGTCTCCTGGACAAGGCCTTCGGGAGAAGACCTCTGGAAACGTTCGCGGTTCCCGCGCGCGCTGCATCTCGTCCCAGCTCAGAGGTGCAAATGAAACGTCGCATCCTTCTCGTCGACGACGATCTCGCCGTCCTGCTTACGCTCAAAGCTGTGCTCGAATTCCACGAGTTTGAAGTGGAGATCGCGCAAAGCACCGACGAAGCCTTTCGTCGCCTGGACGCCGGCATCTACCACATGGTGATCAGCGACCTGCGCATGGAAACCGAAGAGGCCGGCCTTGAGGTCATTCGCGCCGCGCACCGCCAGAGCTATAAGCCGGCAACTGCCCTGCTCACTGCCTTCCCGCCCTCGGATGAATTAACCAGCGAACTTCGCAGCGCGGGCCAGCCCGATTCCCTGCTCGTCAAGCCCATCGGCACTCGCGACCTGGTGCGCCAGATCGAAGCCATGTTGATCCGCCACGCCGATCGGCGGCAAATCAACAGCCGCCTGCGCGGCGAGCCGACACCGCTCCCCAAGCGCTCCGCCGGTTGAGCACTAGCGGAACACTGTCAAAAATCTGTTCAGGAAATCTTCAGGCGCTCGCTACGCGGCGGCCCTGCTGAAAACATTCGCGGCACAGTACCGGTCGTCCCTGGGTGGGACGGAACGGCACCGTTGTCTCTTTGCCGCATTGCGAACAGTTCGTCCGCGTTTCAGTCTTCGTGAACGAGTGCCCGTGTGCGCCGCTGCTGAAATTGGTCACTCGTTTGCCCTTGCAGTTCTTGCAGCGTTTGGGTTCGTTCTTGAACTGCTTGTCATGGAAGAACAATTGTTCCCCGGCTGTAAATACAAAATCCGTTCCGCAGTCGATGCACTTCAGAATCTTGTCCTGGAATTCCATTGCAAGAGGCGCTCCCATTCCCCGAACCTGCTCAACACGGGAGACCCGAATGGGAAGGATCCGGTTCACGTCGTGGGCAGGAGATTACGATCCCCTCGTATTCGCACCCTAGGATTCGGCCCGCCAGGCGGTTGCCACCGCTGGGAATTACAAACTTACTCGCCGTCAGAAAGGTAATTGGATTTGAGTTAGGAATGGGCCACTTCTATTTCGAAGCGGCCCATCCTTAGTTAGTCTTCTAATCTTGCTCTTTCCGCGCTTTCTTGCGGCTGCGCTTTCGCGCTAGAGCTTCCTTTACGCGCTTCCTTTCGCCGGGCTTCAGATAAAACGAGTGACGTTTCACTTCTTTAATGATGTCCTCGGTTTGTACCTTCCGCTTGAAACGGCGAAGTGCGTTCTCGAGAGACTCACCCTCTTGAAGTCGAACTTCAGCCAACGAACTACACCCCCCTACTCGCCCTGACGGGACCTATAAGTTATGGCAAGCCTTGGCCGCTAAGTCAAGGGGAATGTGCAGAAATTTTCGTCTTTCGCAGCGTTTGCTTAATTTCTCCGCGGCTTATGAGGATTTGCGCGAAACTTTCTCGAACGCTCGTACGCCCTGTTAAATCGCACTAAACGAGCTCAAATCGAAATGGCAGACGCCCAGCAAACGCTTACCCGGCCGGGCAGGTTTTCTCACAGAAAATAAATTCTTCGGGCCACACGCTCTCAAAAATTCAGCCGCATCGAAAACTGTGTCTGCCGCGGCGCGAATGCGTTGTTCACTTTGAGTAAGCTCGTAGGCTGCTGATAATAAGCCGGATAGTAAGTTCCTCCCGCATATTGCGTGTACTTAATAAATTGCCCCGCCGAGTTATAAAAACCTGTATCTGAAATGACATACGTCTTATTATCCCGGTTGAATAAGTTGAACGACTCGGCATTCAGATCCATCCGCGTATGCCCCCTCAACTTAATCCTTCTCCCCAGCCGCAGATCCATGGTCGCATAGTCGGGTCCCGTGAAAGCATTGCGCCCATAACCCGCCAGCCGGTCGTTGCTGGTGTTGTCATCCTGATTCGGATCACCCGACACGTCCGCATTCGCTGGACGCCCCGATCCATACGTCATCACGCCCGAAATCCTCCAATGATCGAATATCGCCCCCAGCGTCTTCTGCCCCGCGTCAAACGGATGCGGCTCCTCAATCGCCGCGATCGTCAATCGATTCCGCTGATCTGTCACGCTCGGTCCCCGTTCGCTGTTCGGCGCATAGGAATTCTGCACCGTCGCCGGTTGCCCGGCCACCAGCGCATCCTGCCCATCGTCGATCGAGTGCGCCCACGTATATGCCAGCCGGAACGATAACCCGCGCGACATTCTCCGGTTCAACGACACCGTCATGCCGTGATACACGCTCGACGCCGCGCTCTCAAACTGATCGATCGCTCCCAGCTGCGGAATCGGCCGTTGCAGCGGATTAATACACGGCGGATAAGGACAGCTGATGCTGTAACTCGTCTGCCACATTGAAAAAGACTCCACGCCGTAAAATGCATTCTGAAACGTGCTGCCCGTCGGATCGTAAATCGGATAGCTGTAATAAGTCGGCGGCGGCAGATTTGCGTCCAGCGCCCGGATCATATCCACGCCGTGCACAAACAGATATGAGATTTCACCCGTGAAGCCGTCCGCAAATTCGCGCTCCAGCCGCAAACTCGCCTGCTGCACGCGCGGCGTCTTGAATCCCGGTCCAAACGCCGATACTTCTTTCGTCGCATACTGCTGCCAAGCCGACGGCAACGCGCACGTTACCGGCCCACGCGGGCAGTTCACCGCCGTATTCGGATACTGCGGAAAGACCTGGTTCTGGTAATAGTTCGTATTGTCGAGCGACAAAAACTGGTCGTTCACGCCATTGTCGTTAATCACCGCCGACTGATAAATCTGCGGTATCCGCGTGTAGAAAATCCCGAATCCTGCCCGCACCATCACCGGACGTTTATCTCCGATCGCATACGCTAGCCCAATCCGCGGCGCAAAATTCTTGTTCGGCTCCGGCATCTTTCCCGCCAGTGGCCACAGCGGGTTACTCACCAGTCCGACCTTCGAAAAAGTCTGCAGGTCATAGCGCACTCCCACACTCGCCGACATACGCCTCGTCATCCGCACCGTGTCCTGCACGAACGCCGCATAGTCGTTGCTGTTCGGATGCGACACCGGATTCCCAAAATTCTGCACGTAATAACGAGCCAGATTCGCCGTCGGTCCCGTCCACGTCCCAGCGTCAAAATTCCAGCTCGGCTCGACCGTATGCGCCCATGCCCGCAACGGCGTCAGGTCCAATCCCTCCTCCATCGGCACAAACGTCCACGGATTCACCGAAATGTAGTCGTAGATATATTCCCCGCCGTAGAGCGAGGGAAAATAGTTGTAATCCCACGTGCGCATTCCGTCGCCGCCAAATTTCCATTCGTGCCGCCCGCGCGTCACGCTCATCGTCTCCGCCAGGTGCAGCCGGTGCTCACGCGTCTGCCGCGGCAATATCGACGACTCTCCCATATCGTCGAGCCAGTCATAGATCTGCGTTCGCGGCACCCTCGAATTCGGAAACGACTGCTCCAGGTCCCGCGAAAACTGCGCCCGCAAATGGCTCGTCCACCGCGGCGACAAACTGCTCGTCAGCGTCACCGCTGCACTCTCCGTTTGCACCTGCTCCTGCCCGTTCCCGCTCACCGCGTCGTTCGTCACCGGGCTCGACGGGTCAAGAAACACATTGTTCGTCCCGTAATAACGCGACGTGCTCACCCGCGCCGATATCAGGTTCCGCGCTCCCAGCACATGGTCCAGCTTCAAAAAAGCCGTGTCTCCCAGCATCCGCGCCGGAAATGTCCCACCCTGCGCCGATAGCAGCTGCGCCGCCGACGCCACCAGCGTCTGGTCGCACGCCGACCCGCCAATCGCCGGAGGGCACACCTCATAATCCCCCGGAGTCACCGCCGTTCCCAGCTGCGGCACCACCGTCGTTGCGCCGTTGTCAAACTCCACCACCGTCGGCAGACGAAAAATGTGCTGGTCGTAGCCCGCAAAAAAGAATGTCTTATTCCGCTGTATCGGCCCGCCAACCGTCCCGCCAAACTGATGCTGCACGCCCCCCGGATTGAATCCCACAAACGCCGGCGCCGCCGACCCAATCTCGCTGTCCTTCAAATAATAAAAAGTGCTTCCGTGCCAGCTGTTCGATCCCGATTTCGTCACCACATTCACCACCGCGCCGCCCGACCGCCCCGACTCCGCTCCATAGCTGTTCGACGACACCCGAAACTCCGCCACCACCTCATCCGAAAACTGGTACGGCGCCCGATACCGTCCCCGCGCCTGCGCGAAAAATCCGTTGTTGTCGTCCGTGCCATCCACCAGATAGCTCGTGTTGTATCCGCGAATTCCGCCAAACGAAAGATCGCCGTACGACCCCGAAGTCAGTCCCCGCGGATCCTGCGTCACTCCCGGCGTCAGCAACGCCAGATCGGTAAACCGGCGCCCCGCCAGCGGCAGGTTCAAAATCGACTCATCATCAATCAACGCCGAAGGCCCCGTCGGACTCGTGTCCACCAGCGGCGGCGCGGCTGAGACCGTCACCGTCTCCTTCGGCCCCGCTACCCCCAGCTTGAACGTCAAGGTCTTTGCCGTTCCCACATCCACCCGTATCACCGGAGAAATCTCCGGCGACATCCCCTCCGCCTCCGCCCGCGCCGAATAATTTCCAGGCGGCAAAAGGTCCACCACAAACCGCCCAGCCGCGTCCGTCGCCGCGTGATACCGCACTCCTGTCTCCACGCAAATCGCCACAATGTCCGCGTTCGTCACCGCCGCGCCCTGCGCATCCACCACCAATCCGCGCAACGCCCCCGTCGACGCATCCTGCGCCCAAGTCACCGACACTCCCAGCACCAGCGCCACAAGAATAAAGATCAGGAAAGTAAGCGCCAGAAAAACAATTCGCATTGGAGCGCCAAAATCTTTGCCAAGAAGGCCAAAGTCCTTGCCAGGAACGCTAAGGCCTTTGCCGGGAAGACCACCACCATCCCGGCGCGGAAGATCACAGCCATCGCGCGGAGATATGTCCTGAGTTGATGCCAGAGCAGACTCAAACCAGCGGCGCATACCCATCCCCTCGCCTTCGAGACCTCGGAATCGGAGGGGATTCCAGAAAACCCTTGCAATCTATATATCAATACGCGGCGCCGAGCGATGTGACGCCCGCACTATAAATATGTTCGGTTTAGAGTTTTCTCGTCATCGCCAGCCTGGGCAGGCGGTTTCTCGTTGCGATATCCTCGGGGACTGATGAGAACTGAGGGCAATCGCCAGCTAAAAACATTCTTCGATCGCTAATTCGTCGCAGTTTATACTTACCCGCATTTCTGGCGGGGGAGTCTATGCAAACACTGAACGTCGGCGCCGGGCAAACGGAGGCTGAATACAAGGAATCTCAGGAGCGACGCCGTGAGGAGCTGCGCGAAGATAGCCAAAGCGACGCTAAGTACTTCTTCTATGCTGCAGCGCTGGCTGCAACCAGCAGCGGCCTCTTCGCCGTGCAGATCAATTTCCTCATCAACATCGGCGTGTTCGATCTCCTAAGACTATATGGGAGCCGATTCGGAACGAACTATCGCACCGTATTCGAGGGCACGGTTGTGATCTGGCTGGTGCTCTTGTGCGCTCTCGGATCTGCAGCTCGCAAAGGGCATCGGTGGGCCTTTCTAGTCGGCCTCGTTCTCTACGGGGCTGACATGGTCGCACTTCTGGCAACCTTCTCGATATGGGCATTCGGCGTGCACGGCTTTTTCGTCCTCCGCTGGTTTCAAGGACAAAAAGCGCTCAAGGACCTAAAACAAGTTGGCACTTAACCGATCCCCGAGAAGGTCAATGAGTGAAATCGCCGTTTACGCCCACTACGGTTCAGTTCTTGGTCTAAACTTAACCGTGGCTCGCGGGGCGTCTATGCGCAATCGAAGGCGGATTGTTATTGCGTTTGCGTCATTCGGCTTTCTTGCAAGTCTTGCGCTTGTTGTCTACATGGAGCTCTCCAATTACACGCCACTCGATGGCCGATGGGCTGCGCTGGTTTTTATTGCTTGTCCCGCTAACCTTCTCGCTGGCTTCTTGTTCTTCGATGTCAACGCGCACACACCTCTCATGTCATTCGTTTGGGTGCTCCAAACAATAGTGAACACCGCTATCTACTTTGGACTTGGAACGGTAGCGGGAAGATTCCTCTGGAAATCGAGGGGGGGTACCCCCTCAAACACCGAAAACCGAGCAGCCAAAAGATAACCCCAAGCCAAAAACACGAAACGATACTGCCGACCAACCACCGCGGGTGTCCGGTGTCAGGTTTCAGGTGTCAGGAAGAGCGACGTGAGGCATACGCGATGGCAATACGTGATGCCAATACGTAAGGTGCGGCCTTCATCGCGATGGGGGAAATGGACCTCTCGGGATTGCCGCGAGTGGGGTTGTTTTTCCTGAGACCTGAGACCTAAGACCTGAGACCCGAGGCTTGGGCCAGCTCACAGCCTCTTGAATGCCCGCTGTATCTCCGTCATCGTGTAGCGCAGCACCACCGGCCTTCCATGCGGACACGTCATCGGATGTTCCGTCTTCGCCAGCTCCGCCAGCAGCCACTCCATTTTGTTTTGCTCGAGCGGCATGTTGACTTTGATGGCCGCGTGGCACGCGATCGACGCCGCGATCCGCGTTCGCACCGCCTCTAAATTAATCGCCTGGTCTTCGCGCGTCAGTTGCTCCAGCACTTCGTTCAGCATGTGTTCGATCCGCGCCGGGTCCACGCCCGCGGGCGCAACTTTCACCGCGATGCTGCGTGTGCCAAACGGCTCCGCTTCAAATCCGTTGTGCGCCAGCTCAGTTGCAATCTCGCTGAACACCGCCTGCTGCGCCGGAGTCAGCTCGATCACGAGCGGCATCAGCATTCGCTGGCTCTCAACTTTTTGCGCGGCTCGTTGCCGCAGCACGCGCTCAAACAGAACGCGCTCGTGCGCCACATGCTGATCGATGATCCAAAGACCTTCTTCATTTACCGCCAGTATGAACGAATTCCGAATCTGTCCCAACGCCTTCAGCGTGCGCAACGATTCCAGCGTCGGAGCAGATTGCGAAGCCGCCTCAATCGCAGGCGCGCAACCATGATCCGGAACAGCCTGATCAGGAACAATATGGTCCGAAACAACGTGATCACGATCCGCAGCTTCCGGAGCACGCTCCAAAGAAACAGCCGCATTCGCATCAATGGCAATCGCGCCATCGAACTCCAGCCGCGCAGTCACCGCGGGAATCGCAGGCGCCCGCAGCGTAAAGCCAGACGCAGCGAACTGGCCATCTGCATCAGGGAGATTCCGCCGGGATGTTCCAGACCCATCGCTCGATCGCGCGCCCGGAGTCAATGCAGGACTCGTCAATCCAGCACTCGCCGAAGGTTGCGCTCTGATCTCCGCCAGAAATTGCGGCACAGGACGAGCCTTCATCAGCGCATCGCGCACCGCGTCGCGCGCAAAGTGGTGCACAACAGTCTGCTGCCGGAATCGCACCTCGGTCTTCGAAGGATGCACATTCACATCCACTTCCGCCGCGGGCATCTCGATAAAAAGCAACACCACCGGATAAACCGTTGGCGGCAGAATATTGCGATACGCCTCAGTCAGCCCATGCTGAATCAGCCGATCGCGAATCAGCCGTCCATTAACAAAGATGTAGATCGAGTTGCGGTTGAGCTTCTGAATCTCTGGCTTCGAAACAAATCCATGAAGTCGCAACTCGCCCGGTTCGCGCTTCTCCACCTCATCTTCCGGACCGCGCCGCCAAGACGGAGGTTGCGGCAATCCGACTCGCTCCAGCGGTTGCACCGCAGCCAGCGGAATCAACTGATCGAGCGTCTCTTTTCCAAACACCTGATAGACGCGCTCGCGATGCCCTTCTACAGGAGGCGCAACCAGCAGCGCATTCGTCGCGGAGTGCAATTCGAAATGCTTTTCCGGATGCGCCAGCGCATAATGCGTCACCAGCGACGCGATGTGCGACAGTTCAGTCGATTCCGACCGCAGGAACTTTTTCCGCGCCGGCGTATTGAAGAAGAGGTCGCGAATCGTGATCGACGTCCCCAGCGGCAATCCCGCCTCTTCCACGCGAATCATCTTTCCGCCATTGATCTCGATCACCGTTCCCGCAACTTCTTCTTCGGCGCGCGTCTCCAGATGCAGACGCGCGACCGATGCGATCGAAGGCAGCGCCTCGCCGCGAAAGCCGAGCGTCGCAATGCTCAGCAGGTCTTCAGTATCTTTAATCTTCGAGGTCGCGTGCCGCTCAAACGCCAGCATGGCATCGTCGCGCACCATGCCGCAGCCGTCGTCCACGATCTGGATCAGCTTTTTCCCGCCCGCTTCTACGTTGATCCGAATCCGCATCGCGCCCGCATCGAGCGAGTTTTCCAGCAACTCCTTCACCACCGATGCAGGACGTTCCACCACCTCGCCAGCGGCGATCTGGTTAGCCACGCGTTCAGGCAGTACATGAATCTTCCCCATTCAATCCCTACATTCAGAGTTATGCCTGCAAACGAAGCTTTAGCATACTGCTTTCAAGCGAGGATCAGCGTGCCGGAGAGTTGAACCGAGTGGCTAGTCGCGGAAATCGAGAAGATAAAAAGAAAATGAGAATTAATCTGAGGTCCGGATCGTCGATGGTTAGAAGGCGAAATTTGCCGAGGTCAGCCCGGAAAACCGCGGACATTGCGTCGAGCGGCTTTTGTCAGGCAACTTCGCGATGCATGTCTGCGACCGCAGTAGTCTTCGCAACTGGCATTGTCGCGGTCACAACTGTGCCGTTTTTATCGGATTGAATATCGAGGCGGCCGCCAAGTTCCTGAATGCGCTCCCGCATTCCCCTGAAGCCCACCCCGCCTCGCTGCGATGAACTGAGAGTCCATTGCTTTTCGGGCGGAATGCCCTTTCCCTTGTCCTTTATTTCCACCCGCACCCGGTCGGGATCGCGCAACAAGCATACTTCCCCGGTTTCGCTATTCGAATGGCGATGCACATTGGTCAGGCATTCCTGCACCATTCTGAAAATCGCGATTTCCATATCGTTCGGCAAGCGCCCAAAATCGCCGGAAACTTCCAGTTGCACCGCGATCTTGCTGCGCACTGCAAATTCGTCGACATACCATCGCAAAGCGGACGCCAGCCCAACATCGTCAAGCAGCGGGGGATGTAAAAGATGAGACATCGTACGGATTTCGCTGCTGATCTGGTCGACAAGGCTCGCATTCTCCTCGGCCGCTGCCGCTGCGGACGGCTCCAGCCGCGACGTGCGAATTGTCTGAAGGTTCATGGAGATGGCAGCCAGCAATTGACCCACGCTGTCGTGCAGTTCGCGCGCCAATCTTCTGCGTTCGTCATCCTGCGCCTGCAGCAGTCGCGCGGAAAGCTGGCGAAGCCCGGTTATCGCCGCGTTCAACTCAGTCGTTCTTTCTTCGACCCGATCGGCCAGCGCCGAGTGCAACGCCTCCAATTCACGTTCCCTCGCACGAAGCCGCTGTTCGGTCTGGGTTCGCTCCTGAAGTTCAGTCTCAGACTTCTTTTTGGATCGGTGATTGGCCTCGCCGAGCGCGATGATAAATGCTGACAGAATCAGGAACCCCACCATGCCCGCCGCATGGACCTTCGGATCCGTAACCGCGAAAGTATGACCGGGGGGAAGAAACCAATACCAGACGCCAACCGCACTCATCAAGGTGGTCACAATCGCCGGACCGGCTCCGCAATACCAGGCCGCAAAGACCACCGCTACCCACGCCGTGTGATAGGCATCGTGCATTCCGATAATGGGAGAGAACAGGCCGCGCAGCAGCAGGCCGAGAATTGCCGTCAGGATGGCTACCCCATACCGGCCAACACCCTCTTTCGGTGGTGCCGAAGCCCCGGAGTCCATACCATCCCATTCTTCGCGCGTTGAGGAAGCTTGACTGTGCATACCGGTCCGATTTTCGAAGTCTCAACCTCGACGATTGATTAGATTGTCGAGAAGCCAGCGCGAGGCTTACTTTTTTCTATTGTACTTCTCGAAACAGCCTCTGTCCGCCGCTTTTGCCTGGCCGCCTCTCCACGAAGCAGCGCCAGTTTCTTCGGGTCCGTCACAATTCGCGCGTGCACCAGAACGCGCGCCGCCAATCGCTCTTCCCGTCCCAACGAGGGGAGAACCCGGCATATTCGTTTCATATAACCTCCATCATGCCTACGTAGCGATCGAGCGTTGCTGGCTGACAACTTCGACAGGTACAGTCAATTCTGACTTTTCAACCGCGCGCAGCCCGTTGCAGGCGTCCGCGATCGCCTGCATCTCGCGGAGGGATTCCGCATCTCGCTGGAACATCAATTTCCTGTTGCGCTGTTCCAACTCCGCAAACGCGCGACTCAGCTTCGTTCGCATCTGTGTGGGATCCATTTCGAGCAGCGCGTCTTGGTAGGACCGCTGCCAGGCATATATTTTCGTCATCCGACCTCCACTCTGTTTGGCACATCAAGCATAGCCCGGCCACTAAAGAAAGGTGGAAATATTGAGTTCGTGTGGCGTAGCGCAAAAAGAAGAAACCTCTCGAAACGCAAAGACGAAACGATGATGCCAAAGTCTATTCATATTACAAACGTATTTTCCAGTATTTTTAACATAGCACGTGACATATCGAACAGCTAAAATACCGTTGACACATGAATTAAGTTTCGCTATCGTTATGGCACTTGGCGCCAAAGGGGGCTTTGTTTATGGCGAAAGAGGAGAACAGCAGGCTGCAAAGGCCAGCGGCCAGCAAATATCGGCGCGTCGAGGTTTCGAGCCTCGACCGCGGTCGCCGCGGTAAGCATCATGAATTGGTGGAGGGAATCCTAAAAGAGCTGCAAATAGCTGAGCCGGACTCGGCGCTCGAGATCCCGCTCACCGACGTCGGCGGCATCGGCCTGGCCAATCTGCGCTCGGCCGTCCATCGCGGTGCCAGCTCAGCCGGCATAACGATTGAGACTTTGGCTGACGATAAGAATTTCTATGTGTGGAAGGCCACAGCTTAGCCGAGCGGCAATTGACGGCTTCGCGGGGCGACACCAGCGCAAGCCAGTTGTCGAATCATCTCTTCGCGGTCACATGATCCGCAATTTTGTCGTATTCCGCTTTCGCAACAATACGCCGCTTCACCAGTTCGTCCGGTTCGCCATACGGACGCCCCGCAATCACCCGATCCGCCTCTGCCGAGGTCATGCCGGGCAGGCTCACCAGCTGATCTTTCGAGGCTGAGTTCAGGTCAAGCGGCTGGTTGCGATTCCAGCCCTCGCGAATGCCGTCCGCGACCGCCTTGGCATCGCTCTTCGCCTCCGCAGTCGCCTGCGCGGTCTGCTCGCGCAATTGCTGGGGGCTCTCTTTCTGCTGACAGCCAGCCAGGGCAATCAGCAGCAAGATTCCGGGCAGTGCGAAAAAACGAGGGTTAAGAGTTCGAATGTTCTGAGAGGTGCTGGGATTCATTCGGCTACGGTCCATGGGGTCAGCTCATTCCGCCACCTTTGGATGCAACGAGCGTGCTCTGGGGTTTGATTCACTTCTTCACGATCCCAATCCCCAGCTCGCGCAACTGACTATCCGCCACAGGTGTAGGCGCCTCCATCATCAAATCTTTCGCGGCCGCCGTCTTTGGGAACGGGATCACCTCTCTTAAGCTCTCCGCCCCCGCCAGAATCATCACGATTCGGTCCAGGCCCAGCGCGATGCCTCCATGCGGAGGCGTGCCGTATTCGAGCGCCTCCAAAAAGAAGCCGAAGCGCGACTTGGCTTCTTCTTCGGTCATGCCGAGCGCGCGGAAAATTCGGCTTTGAATATCTTGCCGGTGAATACGGATCGATCCCGACCCCAGCTCGGTGCCGTTGAGCACCACGTCATAGGCCAGTGCTCGCACCATCGCTGGATCGCTCTCGAGCTTGTCCATGTCTTCTTCGTGCGGCGAGGTAAAAGGATGATGCGCGGCCATCCAGCGTTTGTCGCCTTCGTCATACTCGAACATCGGGAAATTCGTCACCCATAGAAAGCGATAATCCTTGGCCGGGTCGCCGGTCTTTTTGAAGATGCCGTGGCGGTCGGCATATTTTTGGGCCAGCGCCACCCGCAGCAAGCCAGCCGAGGCATAGATCGCCATCTCGGCAGGCGTGACTTTGCGTTTGCTGGCAGGATGCGAATCGCCCGCCGCCCTCTCTCCCGATTGAGGTGCGCCAACTACCAGGACGAGAAGATCGTCTTGATCGCCGGCGGTTTTCTGCTGGATCTTTGCGTGGATCTTGGCCGCGGCATCGGGAAATTTATTCGCGATACGCTTGAAGTCTTCGAAAACGCGCGCACCACCTTTCGAGACAAAGAGCGGCTTGATGTCGTCGCGCTCTTTACGCGAGAGCTCGCCTACTCTTGGTGTGCGGATCGCAAGCACCGGGAGGTCTTTGCTGATGGCCAGCGTTTGCAACTCTTCCGGGCTGAAGCAGTCGCGCACATCGGTCAACGCAGGCAGGCGCAGGTCGGGCTTGTCGATACCGTATTGGCGGATGGCGTCGTCGTAATCCATACGCGGAAAACTCTTTTTGATTTCGTGGCCGGCGGCTTTGAAAGCGGCGATCAGAAAGCCCTCCACTGTTTCCCATACCCGCTCGGGTTGCGGATAAGACATTTCCAGATCGATCTGCGTAAACTCAGGTTGGCGGTCGGCGCGCAGGTCTTCATCGCGAAAGCAGCGCACGATCTGAAAATATTTGTCGAAGCCGGAGATCATCAATATCTGCTTGAACAGTTGCGGCGACTGCGGCAGCGCATAGAACGAACCCGGCTGCACGCGGCTCGGGACCAGATAATCTCGCGCGCCTTCGGGCGTAGAGCGCGTCATGAAGGGCGTTTCGATTTCGAAAAAACCTTGCGCGGATAGATACTCGCGAATGGCGATGGCAACTTTGTGCCGCAACTCGATGTTGAATTGCATGGCCTCGCGCCGCAGATCGATGTAACGATATTTGAGACGCATTTCTTCGTTGGCAAGAACGGTGTCCCCGGGCAGGAACGGCAGCGGCTTCGAGATATTGAGAATGCGCAGTTCTTCGACGACCAGTTCGACTTCGCCGGTGGGGATGTTCGGATTGATGGTGTCGGCATCGCGCTTCTTGACCGTGCCGATCGCGGCAACCACAAATTCGTTGCGCAGCTCTTCGGCTCTTTTGTGGACAGCGGCGTTGAGTTCGGCGTTGCAGACGATTTGTGCGATGCCGGTGCGGTCGCGAAGATCGACGAAGATGATCTGGCCAAGGTCACGGCGGCGGTTGACCCATCCCATGAGGACGGCTTTTTTGCCAGCGTCAGCGAGGCGGATCGCCCCGCACATATGAGTACGTCGTAAGTCGCCGAGAAAATCGAGCACGGAATCGCCTTTTTGCGCAGGAATGCGGAACCCAGACAAGGGCCACACAATGGAAAGCGGGATTGTGTAGGGTACCCGTGAGTGGGGGCCGCTAATGCTGAATTGAAGATTATAAATGGAGCGTTCGGCGCGTGGCGGCGCAGACGTCGCGGCGGCCAGGAACCCACATCAGAAGACGACCGGAGACGAGTTTAGCCCGTCTCCGATGAAAAGACTCAATCCAGCCTTACTTCACCTTGGTCTCTTTGCCATCCATGAAGGTCGTCCAAGTGTTGCCGTCGGGGGAAGTTTCGAATTTGTAACTGTAGGAGGTCGGCGACAAAATCTTTTCCGTGAAACGGGCCTTCATAGTTTGGGGGCCCATCTTCATTTCGTTCGTCCACACCCATGTATCGCCATCGACGACCCCCTTGGAGTGCGTAGCCTCGCCCATGCTGTTGAACTCGTCATAGGTGTAGACCTTTTCCTGCGCATCGTAGCCTAAGTAGGCGACGCTGGTGCCGCTGCCCATGCCGCCGCCGGTAAACTTCCCATGAATGACCGTGAAATAGCCGCCATCGAGCCACTCGACGTGATCTTCGCTGTGAAATTTTCCGCCAGGTCCCATGGGACCGGGCTTAACGTCGCCATCGGAGGTCCAGTGGCCGGTGAAGTACGCGAGCTTTTTGATCTCGGGCCCAGGCTTGGGCATTTCCATTTGGGCGAAAGCGGCGGTGGCGAGGAGAAGAATCCCGAACAGAAAGGGTATCGTGCGCTTCATAGAGAAGCTCCTTGAAATCGAATTTTTCGAGGGGAAGCTTGCGGTTGCCGATACTAGAAGGGCTGGTTGACGTTGTCAATGCACGTTTGAATGAAGCCGCAGCCGCTGGATTGCGCTCGATTAGAACTGGGGTTGGATGAATTCGAGCACGCGCGTCAGACGGGGATGCGCCTTGGATTCCTTGAGCACACGGTCGACGATCGGGCCAGCGCCAGGGATGTGATGGGCGTAAAACCCGGGATCATTGAGGCGCTCGGCAAGATGGCTGGCAGACTCGTCGCTTGATCTATCGGACAGCTCGGCAAACGTTGCGGGCAGGATGAGGTCGCGAGGCGAGGTGCTCGTCGGAGCGGAGGAGAACAACTTTTCCGTCGTGGGAGGCAGCAGCAGATTGAAGTTCACCGACTGACGGAAGGACGCAGTCGGCGCGACTGCGGCGGAGAGCGATTCGCTCGGGCGAGGCTCGGAGAGCGGCACCAGTTCGAGGCGCGAGAAGGATGCGAGCAGCGGAGAATCGGGAGCCGATTGCGTTCCAAGGGAGCGAGTTGCAGGCTCAGTATGGCGAATTGTTCTCCGTGCGGAGCGGTTTTGAGCTGGAAGAACGTGGGTCAAAACGAGGGTGAGTAGTAGAAGCACCAATCCGCATAGCGGCGTGGAACGCGATACGGAATAACTTAGGCCCGACATCGGAAATTGCCTCTTCCAGATTGAACTTCGAGGTTCAACCTTACTTCCGGGTTCCAGCTTGGCGCCGTCGAGAGCGGTTGTCTATCGAGTAATCGCTGGAGGCGGTGGGCGGTTTTACAGCAGAAAGCAGGCAGATATCCGCCAAAACCAGCATTGGCTAAGGGATTTCAGCGCTCGCGATGCGCTGCGGGAGCTCGGCCCGCGGGACGGTCACCTGCTCGCCCGACGCGAGATTCTTGAGCGCGAAGGCATCGGCTTTCACCTCGTTTTCGCCGACGATGAGAATGTAGCGGGCGCCAATCTTTGTGGCTGCTTCAAACATTCTCTTAAGCCGAAAACTTCGATCTCCTAACTCGACTACAAGGCCTTCGCGACGAAGCTCCTTTGCCAGTTTCAGACCTTCGCGGTTCATCCCTTCGCCTACGGGAGCAACATAAACATCAACGTGCGCACTTGTTCCGGGCATCCGGTCTTGCAGAGCCATGACGAGCCGATCCTCACCTATCGCGAAGCCGATACCCGGCGCAGGTTGCGGACTGCCAAGCAACTCCGCAAGCCCGTCGTACCTACCCCCGCCGAGGATGGCATTCTGTGCGCCAAGCGCCCCGTGGGTAAATTCAAATGCAGTTCGAGTGTAGTAATCCAACCCGCGAACAAGCCGTGGGCTGAGTTCGAATGGAACTCCGGCGGATTTTAGAAGCGCTTGGACATTCTCAAAGTGTTCCCGGCTGTCCGGTCCAAGGTAGTTAGAGATGAGCGGCAGCGTCTCAATAATCGGCTGATCCTCTGGAACCTTGCAATCGAAGACGCGCAAAGGATTAGTCACGGCGCGCCGCTGACAGTCTGAGCACATGCCTCCAACGACGGGCTGAAGCGCTTTCCTCAACGCCTCGTTGTAGGCGGCGCGATCTTGGGCATCGCCCACCGAATTGATCTTAAGTGTGAAGTCGGAGATGCCGAGACGCCGCAGCAGCGTATCCAACATCTCGAGGACTTCCGCATCACGCACCGGACGCTCGCTGCCCGACGAGGTTGGGCCGATGACTTCAGCGCCGATTTGATAGAACTGGCGGTATCGTCCTTTTTGTGGACGCTCGCGACGGAACTGCGGGCCGATGTAGAAGAGCTTGTTCAGGCCACGATCCCGGAGCTTGTGCTCGATATAAGCGCGGACTACGCCGGCGGTGTTTTCGGGGCGGAGGGTTAGGGACTGACCCTTGTCGCTCTCGGCGCGGCCGCGATCTTCCCAGGTGAACATTTCTTTCGAGACGATGTCAGTCTCTTCGCCGACGCCGCGGGCGAAGAGTTCTGTGCTCTCGAAAATCGGAGTGCGGATTTCGTGAAAGTTGTAGGCGCGGAAGACGTCGCGGACCGTGGCTTCGACGAAGTTCCAGAGAGCGGTATCGGGCGGGAGAAGGTCGCGCGTTCCTCGGGGAGATTTGATCATTGATTAGCTACTGGCTCTTGGCCTTTAGCCTAAACCTTGAGCTGGACGCTGACTGTGCGCCCATCGCGACTACAGATTCCTCGCTATGCTCGGAATGGTAATTGTAAATGGTCGAACGCCAGAGAGACGTGGGTGGCGGTGCGTTGGCTTGCGTGGTCGCCGGTCGTTCATCATACGTCGGCAGTCGTCGGTCGGCAG
>JBAWAI010000536.1:0-5417 GCA_049589215.1 Terriglobales bacterium
CGTCGCCGGTGAACTGGCTTTGCAGACGAACGGGGCCGGGATTGATCCAGGCGAGGTGAAAGTTGGCGGTAGCGGCCGTACCGGCGGTCACCGTGACGCTTCGCTGGGCGGGCAGCATGTCGCGGCCCACGGCCACGACAATGTAAGTGGTCGCCGGCAGTTGCTCGCTGGCGTACGTGCCGTCGCTGCCTGCGGTAGACGAGCCACGAGTCTCGTTGGACTGCGAGGTGTAGCTGACGCGCGCGCCTTCGACGGGGATGCCGTCTTCATCGAGCACCTTGCCCTGAATGGTGCCGGAGGTCCCGCTCTCGGGAGCTTCCTGCCCCAAAAGCGGGGCGACAGAAACGAATGAAACAAGGGCGAGCAACGCGCAAAGAATAAGGCCACGGGACAGGCGATGCCGAGCGCACAAAGCAGACCATTGAAACAAAGCGCCACTCTCCTGGGAGCAGAATCGCCAACAAGGGACAACAATTCTGCCTTTAAAGGCTTAAGGTCTTGGTTTCCACTGAAATGGAATAGAACAGTTTACTAGATGCGGCCGCTGAACCGGCGCGATGTATGCGATTTTTCAGAAAGAAGCTCCAACGAAGCTCTCAGCTGCAAGCGAGCTTTTCATTTCGTGAGACTTCTTCTCTACGGATTTCGCGGATCTTTGATCTTTTGTTGGGGGTGGTGCTTGGAGCTTGGAACTGAGACCTTGGATGTCGATCTCAGAACGTTCCTTTTCTCGTGTAATACCCCGCGCGGTTGTGCACCTGAAACGGCCCGCCAGCAGGAGAATTAGCCAGGCTCACCTGGACGCGGCGAAAATCGGAATCGGAAAAACGGTCGGACGGATAGTAGGCGAGCAGATATTGCGTGCGCAGTTCGTCGCTGATCTTGTGGAAAGCGTCGTCGAGTTGCGGGGTTGAAGTCGCATAGTAATACTTTCCGCCGGTATCTTCAGAGATCTGAATCAGCGCGTGTTCGCCGCCGGTGTCGCGACCCGCACTGGCTTCGATGGGCACGATGATGATGCTGTAAATGATGGCTTCGGCTTCTTGGGCGGCGCGAAGAGCCTCTTTGTAATCGACTTGGCTAACGGTGTCGCCGCCATCGGTGATGACGACCATGACTTTTCTGCCCTGGCGTTTGCTGAGCGCCTGCGCACCGAGAAAGATCGCGTCATAAAGGGCGGTAGCCGAGCCATTGCGAATGTGATCGATGCCCGCGTCGATTCGTTTCAGATCGGAGGTGAAGGGAACGACCAGATCGACTTCTTCGCTGAACTTGTAGACGGCCAGTCCATCCTGTGGACGCAGGATAGTATGCGAAAACTTGCGCGCCGAGGCCAGCTCAAGGGGCAGGTCCTTGCGCGTGCTCAAGCTGGTGTCCACCGAGAGAGCAATAGAAAGAGGCAGCGCCGACTCGCGGCTGAAGACGGCAATTTTCTGATCCTTGCCATTTTCTTTCAGTTGAAAATTATCTTTTTCGAGCGAGGCGACAGGCGCGCCATGCGTATCGGTTACGGTTACAAAAATGTTAACCAGCTTGACGTCAACTTTGAGAGTGGATCCAGAATCCTGCGCAGATGATGGCAGGCTGGTGCAAACAATGAACGCGCAACTCATGAGCAGGAAAACGATGAGCGCGCGGTTCGCGGTTCGGGGCTCTGAATTCATTAGTTGGATATTCATTTGGATGCGGACTTGGGGCCCGTTGTGCTGCCCGCGCGCTGAATTTCTTCGGGAAAAGCCTCTCCGTCAGCCCAGACGGCGCCATCTTCGAAGTACTCTTTCTTCCAGATCGGCACGGTTTTCTTAAGTGTATCGATGACCCAGCGGCAGGCCTCAAAGGCTGCGCCGCGATGGGCCGACGCAACCACGATCAGCACGCTGGTTTCTCCGATTTCGAGCCGCCCGAGCCGGTGAATGATGGAAACTGCGCGTACGGCGAAGCGTTCGCTCGCCTGTTTGGCCAGGCTCTCGAGTTGCTTCTGAGCCATCGCTTCGTAGGCTTCATATTCGAGGTAAAGGGTGCGGCGGCCGCGCGTGTGATCGCGCACGATACCTTCGAAAACGACGGCAGCGCCGTCTTCCGGACGCTTCATGGCATTGAGCACCGCGTCTGTCGCGATCGGTTCGCGCAAAATTCGAACTTCGTTCTCGCTCTTTACTTCGCTCTCGTCGCCGTCATTCCTGCCTGCGGCACCGGTCGACGCCGGCGCGCCGCCGCTAACGGGCGGCAGCAATCCCACCTCATCGCCCGCGGCGAGCTTGCGCTCCGGTCCGGCGTATTCTTCGTTCACCGAGAAGGCCAAGGCCGAGAGTATAGGCTTCAAGCGCGGAGTCTGACGCAGGTAGTGGTCGAGCACGTCTTGAAGGCGCGTGCCCTCAGGAAAATCGACGACGTCGGTCGAGCGACCCACAAGGTCTTTGAGAACGCCGAAAAAGAGGATGCGAATCTGCATGGGTTTGCTGACGACCAAGGGCTAGCGACCGGCTATCCGACCCCCAGTGTAGCGCCTCTCCCAACCGCCAGTGCATGTCCTGCGGTGTAAGTGCTCACACTATGGGTGAGATGGTCGTCATTACCTGCGTAATCGTGCAAGTGGTCACTTTCCGGCATAGGCTAGTGCGAGCGCATAAAGGAGGAGTTATCCCGAACGCCAGTCAAATCGATACCGGCCGGAGCGCGTCTGCGCGGTCATTCCTCCATAGTCTCAATATTCTCATCAAGTACACGCGGCTCTACGGGACGAATCATAAGCGCACTCATGGCCAGTTCGACACCGCCTGGAAAGAACTGCAGCAAGCTATTCCGAAGACTGAAGACAGCGGATTCGTACTTGGTGTTTCAGACGACAAACTTCTTCTTGATGGCATTCCGCTCGAAGCCGGACAGGCGGAGCGCAGTTTTGCGCAGTTGCTGAATGCAGCGGGACTCTCCAGCATTCTGTTTTCGAACAAAGTAACGCTCGACGATTTCACCCGCCTGGTCCGCGCCTTTGCGATGGGCGGATCGAAGGCGCAGGATTTTGCCAAGCAGATCAAAGAGACGCTTGCGGAAAGCAAGACGCAATCGATTCGCATTAACGAAGTCAAGTTCGTAGCTGCGGATCCGGCGACGGGTGAGCTTTCGATCGCCGCGCAACTGGCCGCCCAGTCGATTGGCCCCGAATTCAAGCAGTGGCTCAACGATCCACAAAAGCTTTTGCAGCTGATCGCGGCCGCGCAGGGAGCAAGCGCCGGCGGATCGGGAGAACCGGGCGCTGCTCCGCTGGGCTCAGTTCCGAACATTCCCATCCCGTCTGGTGGTACAACGGGCACTGGGCCGCAAGCAGGCGGCGGTCAGGCGGGCGGCGGTCAGGCGGGCGGCGGACAGACTTGGACCGGCGGCGTTATTCCCCTGCAGGAAGAGGAAGTCGTCCGCGCAATCCGGCTGCTCACGCATTTCGGGCAGGTCATGCAGGATCCGAACGCCTCGCCTGAAAACCTGAAGACCGAACTCGGCGAGATGCCGGAGAGCACCAAGGTTAATCTCGCGCAGCTGCTCGAAGGGCTGGCGTCGCAGACGGTGGCTAACGAGGCAAGCCATGACACGCCGCTGCTGATGAAAGCGGCCGAGAGCATGGCGATCAAGTTCGCGCTCGATCGTTATCAGCGCGGCGATATCAAGGTCAATGCCGTGCACGAGATGATGGAACACCTCAGCCGGCAGATGGATACGCTGCGCCAGATTCTGCGCGTGCAGGAAGAAAAGATGTCGAAGGCCGGGATTATGGTCGAGTCCCATGCGGACATTCTGGACCGCATGTTCTGGGCCGAGATTCCCGAGAGCGGCAAGAAGAGCGTGCTGCTCTCGAACGAAGCTGCCTGCGTGCCGCCGCGTAATATTCGGCAGTTCGTGGAACTGCTCTTCGAGCGTGAAGACGACGAATTAGCGGGCAAAATTCTATCCAATTATTGCAGCGGGCTGGAATCGAAAGAGGCCGACCCGCGCCGCAAAACGGCGACCGGCCTGGCGCAACTCGCAGATCTGTTCGCCGATGCGCCTATGGCAGTGATGACGGAAGCAATCTCAGCGATTGGTGACAAGATCGCGCGCGAGAGTGACCCTGAAATTCAGAGCTTGCTGAGCGCGTCGATTACGCGTTTTGGCCAGGAAGCTTGTTCGCGGAAAAAGTACAAAGCGGTGGCCACACTTTGTACCGCGTTTGACCGAGTGGCGCAGGAAAGGCCGGCGCTGGCGCAGGATTTGCGGTCGCGGGTGGGTATTGAAAATCGCCTGCCTGAAATGATCGAAGAGGCAATCCACAGCGACGTAGTGCCCGAAGACATCGTCGAGGTGCTGCTCGAATTGCCAAGGAACTCGGCGGAACACTTTGCGGATCGCTTCTTCCGTTCGCAAAAGCGCGACGAGTGCGATCGCATTATCGACCTGGTGGGCGAGTTGGGACACACAGCGCTGACCGATCTGCGCGAAATACTCAAAACCGGACAGCCGCGGCAAGCGGCCTCAACGGTAGGACTCTTGAGCCGTTTGGATGCGGCTTCGCTGCTCGAATTACTTCCTGGGCGCATGAGCGAGTTCAACCGCTTTTATCAGGACATCATCGTTCGGCAGGTAGCGTATGCCAACGCGACCGATCGCGGACGCACGCTGCTTGAATTGCTGGAATTGCTCGACGCGCTGATTCTGCCCGAGACCATCGACGAAATCGGCATGAGCCAGGATCGCGGCGCAAGCGGCCCATTGATCGCGCTCGCGAGCGCGGGCGAGGCCGAATCGCGCTCGCCTTTCGTGCAGCTCAAGGCCATCGAGTCGCTCGGACGGTTGCGCGAGATGGATGCGGTTCCAATCCTGCGGAACATTGTGGAGAATAAAAAGTTCATCGGATACACGCAGCATCGCGAGCTGCGCATTGCGGCGGTGCAGTCGCTATCGAAGATCGATCCGCGTTACGGCACGCAGGCGCTCGCTGAAAGTGGACTCGAGACAGCGGAACTGGCGGTTGCGCCGCTTGATTCGGCGCTTGGATGTCCTTGGGTTCGTCAGCGGCGCTACGAGCGCATCATTCTGCCGCGTACGTTATCGGCAACTCTCTCCAGTTCGTGGGGGAAGTCGAATATCGTGATGCGCGAGATGAGCCTCGGCGGCGGAATGGGAACGCGCAGCGACAATCTGCGGGTCGGGTCGGAGGCGAATGTCGAGATCTCCGTGGGCGTGAAGAAAATCCGCGCGCAAGTGCTTTTGCGGCGCGCGCGCGTGAATGAGATCGGCTTCGAGTTTGTGAATATGGATCTCGACAGTCGCTACCGTTTGCGCCGGGTGCTGGTTGAGGCGCTCGAGAAGACGTCGGACGCGCGTTCGACACAGTGGGATGGCGAGCGCAAAGTGCAGAACTGAGAAGGGCAGTTCTCAGTTGCCAGTTC
>JBAWAI010000537.1:0-20795 GCA_049589215.1 Terriglobales bacterium
CCTACATGTGGTATGCGCTCTCAAAGCGCGCCGGAGGTAAAGATGGCGAAGCGATGCTGAAAACGCTCGCGGCCGAAATGACGCCTGGGCAGATATCGGAAGCCGATGAACGCGTCGGTTATTGGCCGGAGGATCCGCCGAAGGCAGATCCGCCAAAGCCGGACTCGCCAAGCCAAGATCGGCCGGCCCAAAATGCAGCCTCGCGTTAAACGCGGCCTCGTAAATCGCAGGGCCGAGACGAATAGGCGACTGTGAAATCCTGATCTGGGCAACTCGCGCGAAACTTCGCCGCAAAAGCCTGCGAGCACTTCCGCGTATAGAATCGTAACGCGCGCCTAACTATCCGCGACCCCACGAATGCCATCGCCGCCAACTCCAACTTTTCTCTACGGCACCGCCTGGAAGGAAGGCCGTACCGCAACCCTCGTCGATCTCGCCCTGCGCGCCGGCTTTCGCGCCATCGATACCGCCAACCAGCGCCGCCACTATTTCGAGGCTGGAGTCGGTGAAGCGCTCGCCGCGGCCTACGTCTCTGGCCTCGTCACTCGCGCCGACTTGTTTCTTCAAACCAAATTCACTTACGCCCGCGGACAAGATCATCGCCTGCCTTTCGATCCGGCCGCCAGTCTCTCCGCGCAGGTCTCGCAGTCGCTTGCCAGTTCGCTCGAGCATCTGCATTGCGACTATGTCGACAGCTTCATCCTGCATGGTCCCGCCTCCAACTATGACTGGACCGAACACGACGCTGAGGTCTGGGAAGCAATGCGCAGCGAGCGCGACGCCGGCCGCACCCGCCTCATCGGAGTGAGTAACGTCTCGCTAAGCCATCTCGAGCAGATGGCCGCCACCGGCGCGGAAAGCCCGTCATTCGTGCAGAACCGTTGTTACGCGAATACAGGATGGGATCGCGAAATCCGCCACTTTTGCCGCGAGCGCGGTATCGTCTATCAAGGCTTCTCGCTGCTGACCGCCAACGTCGAAATCGTCCACCACGCGCTGGTGCGCTCGCTGGCCACGAGCCTTGGCGCCACGCCGCCGCAAATCATCTTCGCCTTCGCCCGCGCCATCGGCATCCTTCCGCTAACAGGCACCTCAAGCCCGGACCACATGCAGCAAGACTTAGCCAGCCTGCAAATGAAGCTGCCGCCAGAAGCGGTGAAGGCGATCGAAACCCTGATTTGTTGAGAGTGCGCGCCAAGTTTGCGAGTTCCTGAGAACTTGGAGCTGAGAGCCTGGAGCCTGGGCTACGTGATCACCGGCACATCACTAACCCCTGCCGTTCCAAATACCCGTCGATAGCGCTCGATCTCCGCGGGCGGCCCCACCGCCTTTGCATAATTGTCGGAGAGCTTCACTGCCGGCCGTCCCTCCGCCGTCGCCACCTTGCAGATCAAACTGACCGGATCAAATCCGTTCCCGCCGGCCGGATCGCAATCGCGAAAATCGTTGGTCAGCAGCGTGCCCCAGCCCGAGCTCAAGCGAATTCGCCGTCCCGGCGCCCACTTATTGCGATCCAGAAAATCCGCCGCCGCCCCGAAATCGGACGGCTGCAAGCCGGCCGCAATCTTCCCGTCGAAATAAGCATGCAGTCCGAGTATGTCGTCCACATCCAGCGAATCCGATGCGATGATCAACTTCTCCCGAGGATTTTTTCCTCGACCCTCCAGCCAGCGAATGTATTCATCGCCAGCCACATACGGATTCTTGCTGTCAATGCGCTGCCCCGTCCAATCGGCCGTCCACTCCGGCGCGCCCTCCAAAAACTGCGTGGTCCCAAACGTATCCGGCAACATCACGCGCAGCGAACCCGAGTAGGTCTCCTGCCAGAGCTCGAGCACGCGATACTGCGAAGCCTTCAGCGCCGCGTCATCCGGAGCGAGTGCCGCCAGCACCATGGGGATTTCATGCGCGTTTGTTCCAATCGCCTCCAGATCGTGCTTGTGCGCGAGGAACACATTCGAGGTTCCGATGAACGCCGATCCCAGGTTCGCCGCCATCGCGCCGACGACGTACTCCTGCCATAAAAAGCTGTGCCGGCGCCGCGTCCCAAAATCCGCCACGCTCAGTCCGGGAACGCCGCGCAGCCGCTCAATCTTGCTCCACACTTTGGTCTTCGCGCGAGCATATAAAATGTCGAGCCCGAATTCGCGCAGCGTTTTCAAGCTGGCCCGCGTCTTCAATTCGCTCAGGATGGGCAGCGCATACAGCTCCCACATGGTGGTCTCGGTCCACAGGCCATCAAAGGTCAGGTGATACTGGCCGTCACTCACCGAAATTTCATAATCCGATAATCGAAAATCGCGCTCCAGCCACTCCAGAAATCCCGGCTCGAAGATTCCGCGCCGTCCAAAAAATGTATTGCCCGCCAGCCAGACCAGCTCCGATTTCCGAAACTGCAACTGCCGCACATGCTCCAACTGGTGCGACAACTCATCGCGCGAAAACATATCCGCCAGCCGTACCGCGCCCGTGCGGTTCATCACCGAAAACGAGACATGCGTCTTCGGATAATGCTTCCAGATGAATTGCAGCATCAGGAGCTTGTAAAAATCCGTGTCCAGCAGCGACCGGATAATCGGATCCAGCTCCCAGTTATGGTTGTGCGCGCGCTCGGCAAAGTTCACAATCATGAGTCTCTATCGTCAACAAACCTCGCGATAAATGCAAACAAGTCCGACCCCCAATCCAAACCGGCCCCTGCCCCGTACCTAACCCGGAACACAAATTCTCAACCCCGAAAGGATTCCCCATGAACCGCAAAACTCTCGCAGCCTTTGCCGTGATGGCGCTGGCCATCGCCGCCGTCGCCGCCATGAACAACCCCGTCGTCGGCGGGCAGGAAATGTATCCGACAAAAAACATCGTCGAAAACGCCGTCAACTCGGCCGATCACACCACGCTGGTCGCCGCCGTCAAGGCCGCCGGCCTCGTCGAAACGCTCGAAGGCCCGGGGCCGTTCACCGTTTTCGCCCCTACCAACGAAGCTTTCGCCAAGCTGCCTGCGGGCACGGTCGATACGCTTTTGAAGCCCGAAAACAAAGCCACGCTGACCAAGGTTCTGACCTATCACGTCGTAGCCGGCCGTTTGAGCGCACACGATTTGATGAAGATGATCAAGGAAGGCAAGGGCACGGCCGAGCTAACGACCGTCGAAGGCGGCAAGCTCTGGGTTATGGAGAGTGGCAAAACCCTTACGCTGAAAGATGAAAAAGGCGGCACCGCAACCGTAACCATCGCCAATGTATTCCAATCGAACGGCGTAATTCACGTGATCGACAGCGTGGTGATGCCGAACTAACCAACCCAAACAGCGCGGAACTCACGAGCAACAAAAAGCGCGGACAATCGTGTCCGCGCATTTTTTATTTGTCTGATCCGATCTTACTTAATGTCGCCGCAGTCCGCCCCAAGATACTTCGAGGTGAACGTTGAATCGAAGGTCTTGGTGTTCCCATTGTCGGTACGGCTGACGTGAGTTGTGCCCTTCACGCCGTCGCCCACGATATCGATGACCGAGCTGCCGTCGGTTGTTCCATTTTTCGTCTCGCAGTGAAACTTCGCTTCCATGTGGGTCGGCGAACTCTTCACCACCGTGTGGGTGCAGTCGTTATTGCTGCTGCTGCGGCTGTCACTGAAAGCTGCGCCCTTCGATATCTTGTCTTTGGTCACGCATGACTTGATCGTCATCGTGTTCCCGCTCATGCTCATGCCTTTTTGCTTCATCATCTGCTCGACCATGGCCCGCTGGTCGGGGGGCAGCTTGGCCATCTGGTCGGTCGGCATCCCCGAGCCGCCAGTTGACACGGTCATCTCCCACAGCCCTTCCTTCGCGTTCAACACATCGCCGGCCAGTGCCGTCATCGGGAAAATCAACATCAATCCCAGAACAATCCTCGTCCGCATCTCGTCCCTCTCCTTAAAGAACCGCATTAAAATTCTGCCGCATCAGCATTGCACACGCCATGTTGGGCAGCAATCGAAAACATGTCAGGAGGAGTACGAAAGGCACCGCCGCAACTGCCTGGGGAGAACGGCCAACGCTCGCAGCCCAGGGCCAATCCTCAAGCAGCCGGTTCCCGTCCCGAGCCCGTCCGCTTCAGCGCCGCATGGGTTCCAGAAATCTCGCCGCTCAGCAGAGTCATCACCTCAAAGCAAAGCTCCACATTGTGTTGCAGGCAGCTCAGCATCTCGGTTCGCGGCACAAACGCCAGTTCCGCCTGGTCAACCACCTCGGCCGTCAATTTATAAGCCGATCCCGCTACGGTCGCCGGCAATCCCACCACCGCTCCCGGCCCGAGTATTCGCGGCGGATACTCCACGCTTCCCGTATCCTGTGCAACGCTCACGCGCCCGCGACGGATCAAAAACAACCCGCGCACCGCGTCGTCCCGGCGAAAAAGCACCGTGCCCTTTGCCTCGGACAAAACAAATTTCGCCCGCTGCAAAAGCTCAGAACGCATCGCCTCCGAGACCAGCAGATTCGCTCCCGCAGCCATTAGTTCCCCTCAATACCGTAGCTTGTAATCCAAAATGACCCGGAAGTTCTGTGACGCAGATCACTGAGAACGTGACTGGCGCATCTTGGCGCTGCCATTTCGGCTCTGTCTTACCATTCCGATCCTGCATTTCGATCATCGTGTCCACTCCATCGACGTCATCTTATTCCGGCGAAAACATCTTGCCACTCTGTACAAAACCTGCGCATTCTTATCAAATACCTTCATCTCACATAACAATCGTCGAGCCTATAAACATCTTGACCGGGACTTATCATGAAAATTAAAGTTTGCTTCCTCCTCTGCATCTTCCAAATCTCTCTTCATGCGCAGGCCGCAAAGCAGTCCGCGGATACCATCATCACCGGCACGGTCGTTACCATGGACGCTGCCCGCACCGTCCTCAACGACGGCGCCATTGCCATCACCGGCGACACCATTGCAGCCGTCGGCCCGCGCGCCGAAATTGAGGCCACCTTCCACGCCGCCAAAACCATCGACGCCCGCGGCAAGCTCATCCTCCCCGGCTTCATCAACGGACATACCCACGTCCCCATGACCCTCTTCCGCGGCCTGCACGACGACGTCACCCTCAACGACTGGCTCTACAAATATATTTTTCCCGCCGAGAAGCTGAACGTCACCGAAGATTTCGTGCGCTGGGGCACGCGCCTCGCCGCCGCCGAGCAGATCCGCTCCGGCGTCACCACCTTCGCCGACATGTACTACTTCGAAGACGCCATCGCCGAAGAGACAAAGAAGGCTGGCATGCGCGGCCTGCTCGGCGAAACCTGGATCGACTTTCCCACGCCAGACAACAAAGACCGCGCCGCCATGCTCTCCTACACAGAAAAATTTCTGCAAAAGTGGCAGGGCGATTCGCTGATCCACGCCTCCGTGGCCCCGCACTCGATCTATACCTGCTCGCAAAAAACGTTGCAGGATTCCGCTGCGCTGGCCCGCAAATACCACGCGCCCATCCTCATTCACGTGGGCGAAATGAGAAAAGAGTGGGACGACAGCCTGAAAAACAACAACGCAACGCCAGTTCAATATCTCGAGCGCCTCGGCATTCTTGGTCCTGACGTAGTTGCTGCCCACTGCATTTACGTAGACGAAACTGACCGCAAAATTCTCGCCGCCCATCAGGTAGGCTGCGTGCATAATCCCTCCAGCAACATGATGCTGGCTAGCGGTGTGGCGCCCGTCCCAGAAGAGCGCGCAGCCGGAATCGCCGTAGGCCTGGGCACAGACGGCCCCGCCGGCAGCAACAACGATTTAGATCTGATGGAAGAAATGGACCTGGCGGCAAAGCTCGCGAAGATAACAAAGATGAGCCCGCTAGCCCTGAACGCCAAGGCCGTAGTAGAGATGGCGACCATCGACGGAGCCCGAGCACTCCACATGGAAAAGGAAATCGGCTCGCTGGAAAAAAATAAGAAAGCTGACGTAATCGTAATTAGTCTGGACGAGCCCAACGCAGTCCCCATGTATGACATCTACGCGCAGCTAGCCTATGCCCTGAAAGCTAACGACGTAGAAACCGTAATCATCGGTGGCCGCACAGTGATGAAAGACCACAAGCTGCTAACCGTGGACGAAGAAGCCGCAATAGCCAAAGCAAATGAATATGGGAAAAAAGTCGCAGCCTCGCTTGGGATGCAGATGCAGTAATTGAAAAACGCGTAGCGCGGACACTCCTGTCCGCGTGGGGAGTGCCGCAGCTCTAGCAAACCGCGGGCACCGTTGCCGGCCAGTCCTTAGCGAAGTCGGAGGGTGACGGCGCCCCGCCGCCACATCCCGTTCACCAAATCATGTTTTCACCAGCGGCATCGGTACAATGAAGAATGCGCTCTCGCAATTTCGTTTTCTGGGAAGTAGATGTCCAGCGCGACTTCATGCTCCCTGACGGCAAGCTCTACGTCCCCAGAGCCGAAGAACTCCTCCCCAACATCCGCCAGCTCACCGATGCCGCCCGCCGCAATGAAGTTTTCCTCGTTTCTTCCGGAGACTTCCACACTCCGGATGATCCCGAATTCCAGCAATTCCCTCCGCACTGCATAAAAGGCACACCCGGAGCTGAACTGCTCCCCGAAGCGCTCGCCGACAAGGTGGGCCGTATCGAGAATCGCGTCGGTGCCCGGCTACCACCCGATCTCAACGCCTACCAGCAAATCATCCTGGAAAAACAAACGCTCGACGTCTTTCAGTCGCTGCACGCGAATGATTTGGTGGAGCGTTTGGGTGCCAATCCAGAATTCATAGTCTTCGGAGTAGTAACGGAATTCTGCGTGGCCCACGCAGTCAAAGGCCTTCTAGAGCGCAAGCGAAGAGTAGCCGTAGTGCAGGACGCGATCGAGACGTTGTCCGCAGAAGCAGGAAAGAAGTGCCTGGAAGAACTTCAGCAACGGGGAGCAAAGCTAGTTAAGACGCAAGAAGCTCTGAGAAGCCTGAAGGGAAAGTAGGTTTCCTTTGTGTCCTCTGTGGTTAAGGTTTCGTTCCGCGAACCCTCAAACCAACTTCACAGCAGCATTCCAGCAATCGAAGCCGACATTAGATTCGCCATCGTCCCGGCCAGCATCGCCCGCAAGCCCAGCCGGGCCAATTGCGATTTCTGATTCGGAGCCAGCGCCCCGATCCCGCCCATCTGAATTCCAATCGAACTGAAATTTGCGAACCCGCACAAAGCAAACGTGGCAATCGTAACCGACCGCGGATCGAGCCCCGTCTTCTGCGCACCCAACATCGAATACGCCACCAACTCGTTCAACACCATCCGCACGCCAAGCAAATTTCCAATTGCCGTGCAGTCATGCCAGGGAATCCCAATCACCCACGCAATCGGCGCAAACAAGGTTCCCAGCACCGACTCCAGGCTGGCCGGAAACCAATGCACATGCCCGTGAATTCCACCCATCAATCCGTCCAGCAAAGCAATGAGCGCTAAAAACGAAATCAGCATCGCCGCAATATTGAGCGCCATTCCTAACCCATCAGTCGTCCCGCGCGCAATCGCCCCCAACAGATTTTCTTTCTTCTCCGCATCCAATTCCTCTTCGCTCATCACCACGCGCCCAGCCGTCTTCGGAACCTCCGTCTCCGGCACCAGCATCTTCGCCATCACCAGCGTCCCCGGAGCCGTCATGATCACCGCGCTCAGCAAATGTTTCGGTTCGATCCCGAATGCAATATAAGCCGCCATGATCCCGCCCGAAACGTGCGCCATGCCGCTGGTCATCACAGTCATGAGTTCCGAGCGCGTCAAATCCGGCAAGAAAGGCCGAATCGTCTGCGGAGCTTCCGTCTGCCCCATAAAAATACTGGCCGCCACATTAAGAGACTCCGCGCCGCTGACTCCCATCAGCCGCGTCATCAGCCAAGCCGCGACCCGAATAACGACCTGCATGACCCCGAAGTAGTACAGCACCGCAAACAGGGCGCAAATAAAAATGACGGTCGGCAAAACCTGAAACGCAAAATAAAAGCCGAAATGCGATCCCTGCTTTCCGAGATCGCCAAACACAAACTGCGATCCGACGAACGCATAACTGAGCAACTTATTTACCGCATCGCCAGCCGTCTGAAACAGTCTTCGCCCCACATCCATCTTCAAAACAAAAACCGCAAATGCGAATTGCAGACCAAGTCCCCAGGCTACCGTCTTGAGGCGAATCGCCTTCCGGTTCGTGGAGAAAATGTAGGCGAGCGCCAGCATCGTAATCAATCCAAGAATGCCCGTGAATCGTCCCATTAATGCTCCTTCACCCCATCAAGCCAAACCCGGGGCTCGACGGGGACCCCGACTCTCCTCGATAAATCACCCGATGAATCAAAGCCGGCTTGTGCGGCGCCGTCTCCGAAATCGTATAACTCCCGGCAATCAACTTCCGCGCCCGCTCTGCCGAGGGCTGCGAATGGCAATGAATCGTGCACAGCGCCTCGCCCGCCGACACACGATCCCCAATCTTTTTATGCACGACAATCCCGACCGCCGGATCCACCGCATCTTCTTTCTTCTCGCGTCCGCCGCCGAGAATCACGCAAGCTGTCCCGATATCTTCACAAGCAATCGCCGAAACAAATCCCGCCGCCGCGCTCTGAACCTCCACGCGGCACTCCGCCGAAGGCAGCCGAGCCGGGTCATCAATCACGCTCACATCGCCGCCCTGCAACTCCACCATCTGTCGAAACCGCTCGAGTGCCTTGCCCGACGCAACAATCTCCGACGCCCGAACTTTTCCCTCCGCCACCGTTCTATCCGCTCCGCCCAGATAAAACATCCAGGCCGCGAGATGCAGGCATAGTTCGCGCAAATCCTCCGGCCCGCCGCCGCGCATCACCTCGATGCACTCCGCGACCTCCATCGCGTTGCCGACCATGCGCCCCAGCGGCTGATCCATATTCGTGATCAGCGCGGCCATTTTCTTGCCCATGCGTTCACCGGTCTCGACCATCAACTCCGCCAGGTGCACAGCGTATTCTTCCTTCTTCATGAACGCGCCCGACCCCGTTTTCACGTCGAGCACCAGCGCGTCCGTGCCCTCGGCCAGCTTCTTGCTCATGATCGAGGCGCAAATCAGATTCGGACTCTCCACCGTTCCCGTCACATCGCGCAGCGCATACAGCTTGCGATCCGCCGGAGCGATCTTTTCGGTCTGCCCGATCATCGCCGTGCCGCACGCCTTCAGCACGCGATGAAATTCCGCGACCGAGAGTCCGACGCGAAATCCCGGAATCGCCTCAAGTTTGTCGAGCGTGCCACCGGTATGCCCAAGCCCGCGCCCGCTGATCATCGGCACATAAAGCCCGCCCGCCGCCACGAGCGGTGCCAGCACGAGTGAAGTTTTATCGCCGACTCCGCCCGTCGAGTGCTTGTCAACTTTCGGCGCGGGCAAGAAGCTAAGATCCAGCACCTCGCCCGAGTGCAGCATCGCATTCGTCAGCGTGGCTAGTTCAGCGCCGCTCATCCCGCGCAACAAAACTGCCATCAACCATGCCGCCACCTGATAATCGGGAATCTCTCCCGCCGTATAAGCGGCAACCACATACTCGATCTCAGGCGCCGAAAGCGTGCCTCCATCGCGCTTCTTGCGGATCACGTCGATCATCCGAAATGTCGAACCGCCATTCCCCGTCAAGCTCACCGCAGTCGAAACCCCTCGGGCAAAAGTTCGGCGATCGAGTTTTCTTTCTCGCCCTCGTCACCCCGATAGAAAATGACAGCCTCCGCCCCAAACTCGTAGATCACCTGCCGGCATGCGCCGCAAGGAGAGCACGCCGCGCCGTTCTCGCACGTTACTGCGACCGCCACGATCTCAAGCCCCGGCCCCTTCGCGGCCACGGCTGAAAAAATTGCCGTCCGCTCGGCACAATTGGTCAGGCCATACGAGGAGTTCTCCACGTTGCATCCGGAAAAAATATCGCCTCGCGCGGTGAGAATTGCCGCGCCCACCTTGAAGTGAGAAAACGGAGCATAAGCATTCTTCATGGCGGCGCGCGCCGCCCGCACCAGTCGAGCACGCGCCCCAGTAGGCACCTTGGTTTTAGTCATAGTGAGTGATCAGAAGAAAGAGTTCGGCACGAATTGTAAACTGCGAACCTCAGGCCGAGAGAAGAATTTCAAATGCATGGCCTTGGCGACCGGCGTTTCCGTATGGCAGGGAGCTTTTATCGACGTCGTGCCCTCGAAATGTACGGCGCTGGGCAGCATGCATGAACCCTTCGCTTCGCTGAGGATGAGAATTCTGCTGGTTGCAGACTACGGTTTCGGGGTCGGGGCTGTTAGCAGGTCCACGAACGTTTTGTAGAAGCGCGCGGTATCCAGGTCAACCTGAATCTCTACTTGTTGGAGGTTTTGCTTGGGCTTGTCGTTTTCGCTCCAGGTCAGGGTGTCTCCATAGCCGGCGCCGCGGTCGAGGTTCACGTCGAGGTAGCGAGTTTCGGTTTTAGTGATCAACGACGGGTCAAGCCATGCGGCGGAGGTCAGTTCGTCCCAGAGGTAGTTGTAGGGGCCGTGGAGTTGGGCGTAGGCCCCGATGTAGCGCGCTACCGGGGTGGTTCCGGCTTTGACCTTATTGATCAGGTCCATGGTCATGCTGGTCTTCAGGGAGATGTCGACGGTGGTGCAGACGATCTTCTTCCACGGGGCCCGGAGCACGATGTGGGCGGCCTCCGGATCGAACCAGAGATTGAATTCGTGGCGGGGATTATTGGCGAATTCGGGATCGTCGGTGCGTGGGTTGAGGCTGCCGCCCATGAAGATTAATTCTTTAGCCAGGCTAACGAAATCCGGATCGATGGTGATGGCGAGGGCCAGGTTCGTCATGGGTCCGGCTTCTTCAATGGTCACCTCGTGCGGGTATTTGTGCACCATGCGGACCAGGAAGTGGGCCGCGTCTTCGAGGGCGGGCTTGGTTGTTGGTTGACCTTCCGGCATGGCGCCGAGGTCGCGAGGGGCGTGGTAGTACTTGGGCGTCCAGGCGCCGAGCCACTCGACGTAGCCATAGCGCTGCTCGGCTTCGAGGGTCTCTTCGCGCGTCCTGACGAGCGGATTTTCCGCGCCGGGGATTACGGGGATGTCAGTGCGACCGATGAGTTCGAGGGTGCGGAGGGTGTGAGCGACCTCTTCGGTGAGCCATGCGTCGCCGGTAACGACGGTGATGCCGAGAAGTTCGGTTTGTGGAGACTGAACGAGGAGGAGAATGGCCTGTTGATCGCTGCCGGCTGGGCCGGCGGCGTCCTGGTCGATGATGATCTTGCGGCGTGGTTGGGCGAAGGAGAGAGTGGTTAGAAATATTGCGCACGCATAAACGATGATTCGGATTTTCATTGGGCGGAGTTTTGTTGTCGAAGTCTGACATTTTAAAGCCGAAGTGCGGGTGGTGTCGATTGCGGGGGTTGGAAGGCGCGGCTAGAATTGGCAGCGTTGAGGTGGGACGATTACCTTTCTCACTTTCTCGGGAGTTCGGGTTGATCTTATTTAATTTTTCTCGCTGGCCGAGGTTTCGCTCTTTAGCTTGCATTCTGCTTTTATTGACCGGGATAGGACTCGTCGCGGTTGCGGAGCAGGGAAAGACGCAGTCTCCGCCGGCGGGTCATAGCGCCGGGGTGCAGGGACATGTGCACGATTCTGGCGGGAAGCCGGTCGCGAAGGTGACGGTTTCTTTGCAGTTCATGAAAGATGCATCGACGGAAACCTGGACTACGCGGACTGATTCCGCGGGTGCGTTTCGCTTTGCGGGAATGGGGGCGGGCAATTACACATTGCACACCGGCGAGACCGGGGACGAGCTGGCGATGGCCAAGTCAGTCGAGCTCACTGAGAACGAGACGAAGAAGGTTGATCTGATTCTGGACGCGGCACCGGACTTGTCATCAGGAAACGAATTGTCGGCGGCAGCGAAGGCTCCGCAGTTTTTTGGGGACTCAAAATTTACGGTTGCGGGAATTGCTGCGGCCACGAGTTCAGCCGGGCTTGGGCCGGATGCCGGGTGGCGGAACAGCGAGGAGTTGGTGCGGGACGCGGCAGCTTTAAGTTCTTCTTCGTCTTCTTCGAGTGCGCCGGTGCCTTCATCCTTGTCATCATCCTCGCCTTTGCCCGCGCCGGGGGCTGGATCTTCATCGGCCGGGAAAGCTCTGGCGCCGAATTCGGCTACAGAGGGCAATCTGCTGCAGGAGGGCGCGGAGATTCAGGCCGAGATTGTGCAGGAGGAGAATGCCGAGGGCGGGGGCGCGCCAGGCGAGGGCGCGAACGATGAGAAGAGCCGCGGCGATTTGAAACTGGACGTGCCGACTCGACAAAAGCGGGCGGAGCTTTATCACCGGCTGGCGGCAATCGATGAGAGGCTGGACAATCCGCTGGAGGCGGCGCACGAGTACGAGCGGGCGGCGGAATTGGCGCCGAGCGAGAGAAATTTGTTTGACTGGGGGATGGAATTGCTAACGCATCGCGCGCTGGAGCCGGCGACTGATGTGTTAACGAAGGGGAGCGCTACCTATCCGCAGTCGACGCGGATGCTGATTGGCCTGGGCGTGGCATGGTACGCGCGCGGATCGTACGAGCGGGCGTCGGATTATCTGGCGAAGGCGGAGGATTTGGCTCCGAATGAGGCCGCTGCTTATTTGTTTATGGGGAAGATGCTGAGCAGTGAGACTGCGCCTTCGGCGGAGACGATGGAGCGGCTGGCGCGGTTTGCGCGGCTGGCGCCAGGAAATGCGCTGGCTAGTTACTATTATGCGGTCGGTTTGTGGAAGCAATCGGCGGGAGTAGTGGATGAATCTCGCTCTGCACAGATGGAACAGTTACTACTTAAGGCAAGCGAGTTAGATCCTAAGTCAGGAGTGGCGCAATTGCAGCTGGGCCTTGTTTATGCGCAACGGGGCGATGGCGGGCGGGCGATAGCGGCGTTTAAGAAGGCGATTGAGATTAGTCCTGAGCTGGAGGAGGCGCATTACCGGCTGGCGATCAGTTATAAGAAGGCGGGCGATGAAGCGGGAGCGGAGAAAGAGCTCGCACTCCATGAGCAACTGGCGAAGCAGGCCGCGGAGCAGGCTGAGCGGGAACGTGGGGAGATTCAGGAATTTGTGATTACTTTGAAGAGTAAGTGACAATTGCGACCCCTGGCTGCGCCAGGCTGGCGGTTCATTAGCCTATTGCATCGACTACGCACGGACGGGGGCCCGTGCCTCCATTCTCAGTCTTCTTTTTCTGAGGACGTCTCTACTCCGGCTTTGCGGAGCATCCTTCTTATAGAACGCTCGCCGGCTGCGCCCCGCTGCTCGGCGGCTATGTTGCCGTCGCGATCGATCACCACATAGATGGGATAGGAATTCGCCTGATACATAGCGGCGAGATTGGTGTCTTCGGTGAGGACTATGCGGCAGGAACGCGGGCTATCTTGCAGGTACTGCCTGACCTTCTTTTTGGATTCGGCAACGTCGACGGCGAGGACGACGACGCCTTTGCCGGAGAACTCACGGTCGATGGAGTCGACAAGGGATTGCTCGCGGCGGCAGTAAGGGCACCAGGTGGTCCAAAACTCCAGCAGAACGATTTTACCTTTGACATTGTCGTTGGTATAAGTCTCGCCCGTCATGGTTTTGGCGTGAAAACGAGGAGCGGGCTGACCTTCTTCGTCGGCGGCGAAGGTTAGGGATGGAGTTAGTAAGAGGGCGGCGATTAGGGCGATCTGAGCTAGTTGACGGGATAGCATGGGGAGGAAATATAGCACAGGGTGGGGTCGAGAGGCACGCCCCGCGCGTGCCTCCCGTATTCGTGGCTTAGAACTGAAGCTTGAGGGCGAATTGGATCAATCGTGGGTTGTTGAGAGTCTGACTTATGACGCCGAAGCTGGAGGGTGTATTGATGTCTTGTTCTCCTGTGCCGCTGACTCCAGACAGCCAGTACTGCGAGTGGTTCAGCAGGTTAAAGAACTCGGCGCGGAACTGAAGGCCCATCCCTTCGCGGAACGCGAGCGGGAAATCCTTGACGATAGAGAAGTCAGTGTTGACGAAGCGCGGACCGTAGACGGGAGCCCGAGGGGCGGTCCCGAGTTCTCCTGCTGGAGCGCTTTCAAAGGCACAGGGATTAAACCAGTTTTGAAGCGTGTGTACCCTGGTAGGAGGTGTGTAGGGACAGTTAGGATTTGCGGCGACCGGTCCCGGTACGTTGGGATTGCCGACTTCGTTGGGGCGCTGGACCGTCAGGCCGTTGTAGTTGAAAAACACGCCCGAAGGATCGGAGCTATCGATCAAAAAGAGCGGGAACCCGGAGGTGGCCCGTTCAATCACGTCGACCTGCCAATGGCCCAAAACGGCGTCGGTGGCGCCATTCCAGCTGCCGCCGAAGTGCTTACCCTTGCCGAATGGCAGATCGTAAAGGACACTGGCGGTGAAACTGTCATTGAGATTGAGCTGAGAAAGTCCCCAGTCGAGACGTGCCGTGCCCGGCAGCGGGTAATAGAGTGCACCCGGATTCGTGCCCAATCCGTCAGTCAAGCCGGTGTCGAAATTGCGGGACCACGTGTAGCCGATCAGAGCATAGAGTCCGTGGCGTGCGCTCTTGGTTTCGAGCTTGGCCTGGAGCGAGTCGTATTGAGCGGAGCCGATGCTGTTGTTGGTGTCGACAAACTGGTAAGGGGCAGCGTAGGGCCAATTGGTGATGCCGCAGCCCAAGGTATATCCCTGGATGGTGCCGCAGCCGCTGGGCGACTCGATATTCTCGTCGAGCTGGCTGACCAGAATGTGGTGGCTGCGCGTGCCGGCATAGCCAAGAGTGAAGACCATGCTACCTGGCAGTTCGTCTTGGACGTTGAGATTGAACTGCTGAACCGACCCCTGCTTGAAGTTGCGATTCATCGACTGGATGGAGCCGGTGTAATTGAGAGGATTGACCGGTCCGTTATAGATGTAACCGCCGGGAACAGCCAGGGTTGACCCGGCTTGAGGGGCAGTAAGGAGAAACCCTCCCGACAGAGAACCGGCCGCAACGCCATAGGTCAGACAGAAGGTGCAGGGATCCACTTCCGCGTAGTAGGGCGGGTTTTGCCAAAGTCCTTGACCACCCTGGTCCCATGAGGAATCGTGGTAAATGGCGTAGCCGCCGCGGATCACCAGATTATCTCTTCCTCGTGGCTTCCAGGCGAAACCGATGCGGGGTTCAAGAGCGGTCTTGTCCATGCGAATGCCGGCGCGACCGTCGGTCGCGACGCAGAGGCTGCCGCACGCGCTCAGCATGGGACTGCCCGAAGGAACGTACCATTTCAGAGTGGCGATATCGTAGTTGGCCTGGCGATTGTCGACTTCGGTCTCCGGCGTGACCAGAGCCCAGGCGAGGCCAATATTAAGGGTCAGGTTGTTGGACACGCGCCAGTCATCCTGCGCGAAGGGGCGAATCAGCTTATAACGGCGACCGACGGTGCCGCCGAGAAATGTCTGGTCATGCGCCGCAAAAGAACCCATCGTGCCAAGGAGCAGATCCGCGATGTCATCTCCCGACGCCAAGCCAAAATTTAGAACGTAGCCATCCTGGAAGGCATTATTCCGTATGTTCATTTCCTCGGCACGATAAACGACGCCCGCTTTGATGTCGTGACGGCCGCGGACAAAGTCAATGGTGTCGCCGGCCGAGTAAACATTGGTCCCACCCTGGTAGGGCGCGTAGCCGCGGTCTCCGATGGAGAAATAACTGCCCATCTGGAACGACGTCATGCCGCAACTGATGCAGTCATTTGTGGCCTGATTGAGGCTCGCGGGATAACCGGTGAGGCCATCGCAGGCGCTGCCCAGGTTTGCGCCGGGAATGCCGAGACGAGCGGACTCGCAGGGCGGGACCTCAAAATCACCGTAGGAAAGAATGTGATTGAAGATGCGATTGAAGCCGGCGGTGAACTGATTGATGGTGCTCGCCGAGAAGACGTGCTGCTCGGAGATGACGGCATTGCGGCCATGGTTTGTAATGCTCTGGTTCGTGCCAAAGGCGTTCTGCGAAGCCCAGGTGGGTGAGCCGCCGGGAATGTAGTTGGTTGCCTGATCGTAGCTGGCACGGGCAAAGATGGAGTCGCGACTGGAGAAATTGTGGTCAACGCGGACATCGCCGGTGCCTTCGTTAAGTCTGCGGATGGGCTCGGTGGCATAGTTGAAGCTGCCGTTGGTCGCGTTGGGCGTGGGATACAGGGCGGCGACGCCAGCTCCTTGCGCGTTGACCAACGGCCCGGGAATGATGTTACATGACGTGCCCGGAACCTGGCTTCCATCGGGATTCACCGCTGTTGGCGTGGTGGTGCTACCCACACACTGAAAAGGCTGTCCTGAATATGGGTTCTTTAAACCGCTCGCCGGAAGAAGCGGATCGTTGCTGTAGTTGTAGTCTCCAGCGAGATCGAAGGGCAATGTCATTTCAGTCGTAGGAACAAATCCCGTGAAGGGGACGCCTTTGCGCTGCACCTTGGCCTGGTAGTCGAGGAAGAAGAAAGTTTTATCTTTCTGAATAGGGCCGCCGAAAGAACCGCCGTATTGATTGAGATTGAACTTAGTGGCTTGGTTCACGAATGGAGTTTGGGCGTCGAGGTTCGTGTTGCGGAAGAACTCGAACAGTGAACCGTGATACTGGTTCGATCCGGATTTGGTAGTCACTAAGACGGTAGGACCGGCGCGCTCGCCGTATTCGGCGGAGTAGTTGTAAGTGAGGACCTTGAATTCCTGGATGTCGTCGATGTCGGAAAAAATGCCGATGCCGCCTTCATCGAGCTGATTGTTGTCGTTGCCGTCGAGGAGCCAGTCGGTGCTCTGTTCGCGGGAGCCACCGACCGAGAGCGAGAAGGTGCCCCGGGTTGCGGCTTCGCTGCTGGCGGCCCCGGCAAAGAAGCTGGCTGGATTGGTGGATTGCGTGGTGCCGGGAGTAAGGGTTGCGAGCTGGACGAAGTTCCGGCCATTGAGCGGGAGGTCGGAGACTTCCTGGGCGGTGATGACCTGTCCGAGGCTGGGGTTGGTGGTTTCTACGGCGACTTGGTTGGCGTTGACTTCGACGGTCGACGAAACGGAGGCGGGGTTGAGGGTGAAATCGATTTCGCGCTGCTCGTCGATCTGGAGGCGGATGTCTTTTTGCTCGGTGGTCTGGAAGCCTTGCGCCTCGACATGAATGCTGTACATGGAGACGGGCAGAAGAGGAACGAGGTAGTGACCGGAGTCGTCGGTTTTGGTTTCACGCTGAAGACCGGTGGCCTGCGAGGTAATCTTGACGGCCGCTCCGGCGATGACGCCGCCGGTCTTGTCGGCGACGGTGCCGGAGAAACTTCCGTTGGCTTGGGCGTAACCGAGAGAGCCGAGGGACAGCACGAGGCACGAGAGCGCGAACGCCAGAACCAGCATTCTTCTAGTCGACATTTTGTTCCTCACTCCACTTATATTGGCGGCGAATCAGGCTCGGTTTTGAAGGGCGGCTGAAATTCCTCTAAACCTCGGGCCTGGTTCTTGATAGTCGTGCACGCGAGCGCCGGCAGTCAGCGCGCGGTGCCAAAACTCATTTTTTTGATTGGGTCATATAAATGGATTACTCGTGCAAAGTCAAGGGCTTTGTCGGTGTTGGCGGACGTGGCGCGTGGGCTGATCGCGATTGTGTTGTTTATTGCGCTTCGCCTCTTTTCAGTAATTGATTGGCGGGAACATTTTGCGATCATCGAGAGGACGGGCTCCTTCGATTTCGTTCGCTTTTCCTCTAACTTCGTTCAGGATACCGAGCAGGGGTTCTGATTAGCCGTTGGCTTTGGCTACCAGCAAAATTCCGATGCAATAAAAGACAAACATGAAGAAGAGATAGGTTTTGGCTTTCCCGGGGGCGCCGGCGAATTCTTTCCAGGCGAAGACTCCCCAGAGCGCGGCGACCATGGGCGCGGATTGGCCGATGGCGTAGGAGATGGCGACGCCCGTGAAGCTGGCCGCGACCAGATTGAAGACCATGCCGGTGCCCCAGATGAATCCACCGAGCAGGCCGAGAGCGTGGGCGGAGGCGGGAGCGCGAAAGAATCCAGCGAAGCTGACCGGCGCGCCGACGAGGGGATGCTTCATGAAATAGATGTTCCAGATAAAGCAGGAGAGCAGCGCGCCGAGAGTTAGAAAGACAGCGGCGGCGTAGGGTCCAAGCGTACCGACGGTTGCGCCGTTGACGTCATGAGGCATGGTGCGCGTCATAAATGGGGCCCAGAGGCCCATCAGGACTCCGGAAACCACGCAGATGATGATGCTTTTGCGGGAGACGGCGCGGCCGGCGCTGGCTAGGGAGCCGTAGGCTTTGCCGTCGAGCACGACGGCGATTAGAGCGCAAACCACTCCGCCCGCAAGGAGGGCAGCGTTTCCGATTGGTTGCTGCACATAGCTGGAAATGACCCCGACCACGAGGGCGATGCCGATGGAAACGGGGAAGGCGATGGCGAGTCCGGCCATGTCGATGGCGGCGACCAGGAGCAAGTTGGCTAGATTGAAGATTGCGCCTCCCAGCATGGCAAAAAGCGCGTCGCTGGTGGCAGCGGCGTGGAAGTTTTCTCGCAAACTTAGGCCGTGGCCGCCGGCGCTGCCCATGGTGTGGCCGAGGATCAGAGAGATCAGAAAAATGCCGATAGCGTAATCCCAGTAGAAAAGTTCGAAGCGATAGTTTTTGACACCTTTATAAGTGTTGGCCCAGGAGCCCCAGCAGATGGCGCTGGTGATCATCATGAAGAGGGCGATGCCGAGCGAGTTGGGCGTGAACATTGAGGTCCTTGGAATGCCGGCTTTGGAACGCCTGAGGAAGTCTACTTGCGGAGCTGCTTAGTGACAAATGTTTCGCCGGAGGGGTTGAGGTCATCCATATTATGGGGGCTGCTAATGTTGGGCGGTTGTCGGCGCGGTTATTTGTAATATGCCCTTGGCGGAGGGCTACCGTACAATTGCGGCTGCGTGAACGGGAGTAAGCAGGACCACAGCAGATGGGAATCGAGAAAAATCATAGCCGTGAGATTGCGGGCGTGGATCGCTATGACGATTCGCCGGGCGGCGCCGTTGGCGGCGCGCTTGCTGTTTTGCGGGGGCAGCCGATGTTGCCGAATCGCGGGATTCCTCTGAATCTGGATTGGGTGCGCGATGTGCGCGTGAATACCAGCGCGGTGGAGCGGCGCGCGCAGTCAATGGTCGCGCGGCGGACAGTGAAAAAAGAATGGCAGGCGGCGTGGCTGCTGCGTGCGATCACCTGCATGGATCTGACTACTTTGTCGGGCGATGACACCGATGAACGCGTGCGGCGCCTGTGCGCCAAGGGGCGGCATCCTCTACAGCACGAGATTGTGGATCGGCTGGGGATCGCGGAGTTGGACATTAAAGTCGCGGCGATCTGCATTTATCACACGTTTGTGGAGACGGCGGTGGCGGCGCTCGAGGGCAGCGGGATTCGCGTGGCCGCGGTGTCGACGGGATTTCCGGCTGGATTATCTCCGCTGGCGGAGCGGGTGGCGGAGATTCGGCGGTCCGTGGAGGCGGGCGCGGATGAGATCGATGTGGTGATCACGCGGGCTCATGTTTTTGGCGGACGCTGGCAGGCTTTGTATGACGAGGTCGCGGCGTTCAGGCAGGCTTGTGGATCGCGGCATATGAAGGTGATTCTGGGGACGGGCGATTTGCTGACTCTGCGAAATGTGGCGCGGGCTAGTTTGGTGGCGATGATGGCGGGCTCGGATTTTATTAAGACCTCGACCGGAAAAGAGCCGACAAATGCGACTCTGCCGGTCGGACTCGTGATGACGCGCGCGATTCGCGAGTATGCGCAGGAAACCGGGATGGCGGTGGGGTTCAAGCCGGCGGGCGGGATTCGGACGGCGAAGCAGTCGCTCGATTGGCTGGCGATGATTAAGGAAGAGCTGGACGAGTCATGGATGCGCGCCGAGATGTTTCGCTTTGGAGCGAGCGGGCTGCTCGGGGATATTGAGCGGCAGCTGGAACATTTTGTTACGGGACGGTACTCGGCGGAGTGGAGACATCCGCTGGCGTAAAACGAACGTGTTTACCATTGTGAAGTGGAAAACGCTGATATCCAGATACGGCGCTTAGTGCCAGCCGATGCCGGTTCCTATCGAAGCGTGAGACTGGAAGGGCTTCGTTGCAATCCGGAGGCATTCGGCAGCACGTTCGAAGCCGAGGACGCGCGACCATTGACTTTTTTTTCGGAGAGACTCGGCTCTTCTGTGGCATTTGGCGCTTTCCATGATTCGGAGCTTGTGGGCATCGCTGGACTCGTGATCAGCGAGGGAGCCAAGGAGAGCCATAAGGGTCGGCTGGTCGGCATGTATGTGCGGCTTGAGGCCAGAAGGGCTGGGGTTGGTCGTCGATTGGTTGAAACCGTAGTTGAGTTTGCACGCCACCGTGTCGAACTTATCCAACTGTCCGTGGTTCGCGACAACGAGCAAGCATTGAGGCTATACAAGCGTCTCGGCTTTTCGAATATGGAGTCGAGAAAAATGCCCTTAAACAGGATGGCCGCTATTACGATGAGGTTCTGATGGCAAAGGACCTGAGTCGTGAATGAGCAGGATTTGAACCCGCGCAAAACGACATCAAGGAATCGAGCCAACGCCAATGAGCATTGCTGAAAAATTCGTGAGCATGGAATACGGACCGGCGCCCGAGGACTCGAAAGAAGTTTCGATCTGGCTGGATCGCCATGGGCGTCGCTTCGCGCATTTTATTGGCGGCAGGTGGTCGATGCCGGCGGCGGGGGAATATTTTGAGACCATCGATCCTTCGAATGGCGAGCGGCTGGCGGCGGTGGCGCAGGGA
>JBAWAI010000538.1:0-4685 GCA_049589215.1 Terriglobales bacterium
GCAGCCTTCTTAGCGGCAATCTTCTTCTTATTCTTAGCCGGTTTCTTGGCCTTTCTGCTCACCGGCCTCTTGGCTTGAATCGTTTTCTTCGAGCTGGTTTTCGCGACCTTCTTTTGTTTTTTTCCGCTTTTCTTGTTGGCCATAGTGCGCAGTTTACCACCGGCGGACGCGGACTCTCAAAAACGATCCTCTCCGGCGGTTGCGATCGAGTGCCACAGAATGTAGACTTCCGCGAACAACGAACACACTTTCAGTTCCCCCGGCTCCACAAATGCGCGCGCCGGAACCTCATCAGGAGAGCCTATGAAATCGGCATTCAGGCTGTTCGCGAGATTGGCCGTAACGGTGTTCCTCGCGGCGGCAGCGGCGTCGACCGCATTCGCACAAGCAGACGCCATCGCCTCGCGAACGGCGCAGGTGGATGGCATCAAGATGCAATACCTGACACCGGGCCACGGCCCGGTGGTGATCCTGCTGCATGGCTACACGCAGACCTCGCGCATGTGGAAACCGGTTATTCCCCTGCTTTCGGGCAAGTTCACGGTGATCGCTCCCGATCTTCCAGGAATCGGCGACTCGGAGATTCCCAAGGACGGGCTCGACATGAAGAATGCTGCCATCCGCGTGCACGCGCTCGTCAAGTCGCTCGGCATAGGGAAAGCGAAAGTTGTCGGCCATGACATCGGCCTCATGGTCGCGTATGCCTACGCGGCAACGTTTCCCGCTGAAACTGAAAAGCTGGTGGTGATGGACGCGTTTCTACCGGGCGTAGCCGGATGGGAGGATGTTTATAACAACCCGGCAATTTGGCATTTTCGTTTTAATGGCCCGACTCCGGAGGCGCTGGTACGCGGTCGCGAACGCACCTATTTCGAGTTTTTCTGGAACGACCTCGCCGCCGACAAGACGCATTCAATCCCAGAAGCCGATCGCGCCGCTTACACCGCGGCGTATTCTCGTCCGGGACGCATGCACGCCGGTTGGCAGTATTTCGTCTCGTTTCAGCAAGCGGCGAAAGACTTTGCGCAGCTCTCGCAAACCAAGCTCACCATGCCGGTGCTCGCGATCGGCGGCGAAAAAGCCAACGGTGACGTGCTGGGTAAACAGATGAAGCTTGTCGCAACCGACGCGACAATGATCGTTTTGAAAAACTGCGGGCACTGGGTGCTCGAGGAAAAGCAGAAAGAAACGATAGATGCACTTTTGAAGTTCCTTTGAGGTTTGAAGGCAAATAAAAAGGGGCGTGTGATACGCCCCCCGCGAGACCAACAGAAAACAGCAACCTCAGGCAATGTCGTAGCGATCAAGATTCATCACCTTGGTCCACGCAGCCGCGAAGTCCTTCACAAACGCCTCTTTCGAGTCATTCGATGCATAGACCTCCGCAATCGCCCGGAACTGCGAGTGCGAACCAAAGACGAGATCGACGCGCGTCGCCGTCCATTTGATTTGATTCGTCGCCCGATCGCGTCCCTCATACACGCCTTCGGACGCAGGCGCTGGGCTCCATTTCGTACTCATGTCGAGCAGGTTGACGAAGAAATCATTCGTCAAGGTTTCAGGACGGTTGGTGAAGACGCCGTGTTTGGTCTTCCCGAAGTTCGCATTTAGCGCGCGCAGGCCGGCGACGAGAACCGCCGTCTCCGGGGCAGTCAGTGTCAGCAACTGCGCCCGATCCACCAGCAACTCCTCAGCCGACAGGACCTGCCCGCTGCGGAGATAGTTGCGGAATCCGTCAGCGACCGGCTCCATTACAGCGAATGAGTGCACGTCAGTCTGCTCTTGCGCAGCATCTGTGCGTCCCGGAGAAAACGGGATCTTGACCTCGTGCCCGGCCTTTTTCGCAGCTTCCTCAATGGCCGCGTCACCGCCCAGAACGATCAGGTCAGAGAGCGAGACCTTCTTGCCTTTATTCCCATTCGACTGCGAGTTGTTGAATTCTTTTTGGATCGTCTCCAGCGTCCGCAGAACCTTCGCCAGTTCCGCAGGCTGGTTCACCTCCCAATCTTTCTGCGGTGCCAGGCGAATGCGCGCCCCGTTCGCTCCACCGCGCTTGTCGGAGCCGCGGAATGACGCCGCCGACGCCCATGCCGTCGCCACCAGTTGCGAGATCGACAGCCCGGATTTGAGGATCTTGGACTTCAGAGCAGCAGCGTCCTGCTCGCCGATCAACTTATGATCCACGGCGGGAACAGGATCCTGCCAAATCTGAGGTTCCTTGGGAACGAGCGGGCCAAGGTAACGCGGGATCGGCCCCATGTCGCGGTGCGTCAGTTTGAACCATGCCTTCGCAAACACATCGGCAAACTGGTCAGGGTGCTCGTAGAAGCGCCGCGAAATCTTTTCGTAGGCAGGGTCGAAGCGCAACGCGAGGTCCGTGGTCAACATGGAAGGCGCGTGATGCTTTGACGAGTCGTGCGCATCGGGCACCGTGCCCTTGCCTCCGCCATTTTTTGGCGTCCACTGGTGAGCACCGGCCGGGCTCTTGGTCAGCTCCCAGTTATAGCTGAAGAGATTCGTGAAGAAGTCGTTGCTCCACTTCGTCGGAGTCGTGGTCCAAATCACTTCGAGGCCGCTGCCGATCGTGTCAGCGCCATGCCCTTTGCCATATTTATTCTTCCAACCGAAGCCTTGGTCCTCAATGTCGGCACCTTCCGGCTCATTGCCAACATACTGAGCGGGCACGGCAGCACCATGAGTTTTGCCAAAGGTGTGACCGCCGGCAATGAGCGCCACCGTCTCTTCGTCGTCCATCGCCATGCGGGCGAATGTTTCGCGGATGTCGCGCGCCGCAGCAATCGGATCGGGATCCCCGTTCGGTCCTTCCGGATTCACGTAGATGAGGCCCATCTGCACGGCACCGAGCGGAGCCTGGAGATCACGGTCGCCGCTGTAGCGCTCATCGGCAAGCCACTTGCCTTCTGGCCCCCAATAAATGTCCTCTTCGGGCTCCCAGACGTCCTCCCGCCCGCCGCCGAAGCCGAAGGTCTTGAAGCCCATCGATTCGAGCGCAACGTTGCCGGCGAGAATCATCAGGTCAGCCCAGGAGATTTTCTTGCCATACTTCTGCTTGATCGGCCAGAGCAGCCGGCGCGCCTTGTCGAGGTTCACGTTGTCAGGCCAACTGTTAAGGGGCGCAAAGCGCTGCTGCCCGGCTCCAGCCCCGCCGCGGCCGTCGCCAATGCGGTAAGTGCCCGCGCTGTGCCACGCCATACGAATGAAAAGCGGCCCGTAATGGCCGAAGTCGGCCGGCCACCATTCCTGCGAGTCCGTCATCAAGGCATTCAGATCTTTAATCACGGCTTTCAGGTCGAGCGTTTTAAACTCCTCCGCGTAGTTGAACTCCTTGCCCATCGGATCCGAAAGCGGAGAATGCTGGTGCAGAACTTTCAGGTTCACCTGATTCGGCCACCAATCCTCGTTCGTGTAGGATTTGCGAACGCCGTGTCCCATCGGGCACTTCGATTCGGCAGCGGTGTCTTTCTGTTTAGCTTCGGGAACAACACTTCCCGATGAAGATGCGAGTGTATTTTCCATAATTATTCTTCCTTCGAATCCTGATTGAGTACTGCGTGAAAAAACTATTCTTTGGCGCGGCAGCGGCGACAGAGGCCAAAGACCTCGATCAAGGGCTGACTGAGATCAAAGCCGTCCGGCACCTGCCGTGACAGCCGCTTGAAATCGATGAACTCTCCTTCGATGTCCTGCACCGACTTGCAGCGGGAGCAGACCACGTGATGATGAGGCTTGGTATTGCCATCCACAAGCAGCGTCGCCGCATGCGGGCTAACCTCTCGCAGCATTCCACATTCAATGAAAAGCCGCAGATTGTTGTAGACAGTAGCCAGAGAAATAGACGGAATGCGGCGCCGGACCGTGGCATAAATGTCTTCCGGAGAATAGTGGCCGTGCGACGCGATGACAGCCTCATAGACAACCTGACGCTGGTGCGTGACCGCCAAACCGTGCTTCTCGGCCAGTTCCCGGAACTGTTCATGTGTAAGGCGCATAGTTATCGGATGAGAATAATTATAAAACGTCGCGGAGGACTGTCAACCGAATTTTGGGCCGCGACGGCGGTGAAGGCGTCATGATCAAACGGCGGCCCGACTCACCTGCAGAATTCCAGAGTTTCGTGGGAAATGAATATGGCAGATCAGCTGCGAATGAATAGGCGAACTCAAGAGAGTTGCGCCACGGCAAACGTGTAGGAGAGTCGGAATGCCATTCGTTCCAACTCACTGAAAAGAATGGCGGGGACGACGGGACTCGAACCCGCGGCCTCTGCCGTGACAGGGCAGCGTTCTAACCAACTGAACTACGTCCCCACTCGCCAAATCAACGAGATGCGAAACAACCAGTGTTTATGCGGCCTTGCGCCATTTGCATAAAATGCCTAGATTGCCCAAAGCGACCCGAATTGCTTGTATTTCGGTCCGAACCGCCCATAAACCGCCCATAAAGTTCGGCCACTTCCCTGCTGTTTTGCATGCGCAAAACACCTTTTACGGGCTGCGGCGGGCGATCCAGAGTTCTGCCAACCCAGCAAAACCACCAGCACAACTTTCGCAAATCTTTGTCACAGAAATATCCTAACAGCTTCTCGCAGAACACGAAAGACCACCTTCATTTCCCCGGGGTAAGGCCTAAAGGCCCTCTGGTGAGTCGATGGGCATCGAATCTGC
>JBAWAI010000539.1:0-7059 GCA_049589215.1 Terriglobales bacterium
ATTGCTGTGGCGCTGGGGCCGACCTATAATCTAGACACTCTGGTTCTGAATTCTCCGTCAGGTTTGCGGGTAGGTGACCCAAAGGTCTTGGTGTGCCTTTTGGCGGAACGCTGATCCCGTATGCTTAAAAACCTGAAAAACGTCCTGATGGCCGGTTTGACGGCGACCACTTTCCTCACAACATTTATGGCTGCGCCCTTGGCTCGTGCCGAGTCCGGCGGCATTACCGCGTCGACCGACGACAGCGGGCGGAAGATCTATGTGAACGATGGGTTAGGTAGCAGTGGGTCAGCCAGTTCGACGGGACGGACTAAGGCTGTCGCCGGAAGCGCGAGCCGGTCAGCGTTGGGCGTGTCCGGAACCCGGTCGACTGGAACCGGGTCGACGAGTGGCGCAACGGGGCTCATGTATTGGAGTTCGACCGAGCACCGGTACAAGCCGGTCTCGACGAACGGGGCGATGATGCGGGCGGCGCGATCGGCGGCGTCCGAAGTCAATACCTATCTGGGAGATAAGCGGAGTGCGCAGCCTTATGGGCATCAGACGCTGAATGTTGGGTTTACATCCGCGGATATCGATGCGGCGATTGACCGGGCAGCGGAGCAGCACAATGTCGACCCGAATCTGGTGCGGTCGGTTGTGAAGGTAGAGTCGAATTTCAATCCCAATGCAGTGTCGCGCAAGGGTGCGATGGGGCTGATGCAGCTGATGCCGGCTACCGCGCGGTCGCTGAATGTTTCGAACCCGTTTGACCCGCAACAAAACGTGGATGCCGGGGTTCGACATTTGAAGCAGCTGCTGGAGAACTATGGCGGCGATGTGCGGCTGACCCTGGCGGCTTATAACGCCGGAGCAGGAGCGGTGGCCCGGAGCGCGGGGATTCCGCGGTATGCCGAGACGCAGAATTATGTCCGGCGGATTACCGATTTGTATGCGGGCGGAGGCGGCGGCACGCGAGTGAGCTTTGGCGTGGCGCGCGCGCCGGTGCATGTCGAGCGCGATGCGCGCGGCGTGCTGTATATCAGCAACACAGACTAGCTTTGAAGTGAGCAGTTAAGAAGTCAAAAAAAGTAGAACTCAGAACGGACCTGTTTGTAGGTAGATGTAAGTGCGGACCCAGGCTTCTACGACCCTAACTCGTGGCCAATTGGGCTTAATGCATCGCGTTGCGCGGTGGGGCGTGGTTTTTTGTCTGCTGGCCGGCTTTACTCTGCCGGCGGCCGCGCGCGTTCACCACAATGACGCGTGGGCCCGGGCTCAATTTGCGAAGGCGGAGCGGACACGGGAGGCTTTGAATGGGCGTCCGGCGGGCGAGCGGACGCGGCGCGAGTACCAGCGGGCGATCGACGCTTACCGGCGCATTTATTTTGGCAGCCCGGCATCGTCGAAGGCCGACCCCAGCGTGGTGGCAACCGCGGAGTTGATGGTCGAGATGGGGCGGCGGTTCAACGACAACAAAATCTTGCGCGGAGCGGTCGACGAGTATCGCTTTCTTCGCAAAGAGTATCCCGGCAGCAAGTACCGGTTTGAAGCGCTGTTCACGATCGGGGAGATATACAAGGACGATCTGAACGATTCGGAACAGGCGCGGACTGCTTTCGAAGACTTTCTCCATCGCTATCCGCGGAACCGGCTGGCCGACGATGCCCGCTCGGCGGTGAAAGAGCTGGATGATGCGAAGGCCGATGCGCAACGCACGGCGCAAAAAGGGCGTCGCAAGAATGCGAAGGACACGGCGGGCGCCAGATCCGCAACTCCGCAAGGCGGGAGTTTAAAGGCGGGTTCGGCGAGGGGCGCGACGAGCCAGGCTTCGAGTGACAATGCTTCGAATGGCGGCGCCTCGAGCATTAGCGCAGCAAATCCCGGTGCGGCACAGTCCACATCGGAATCCACTTCGGCGAGTGAGTCTTCCGGCGATGCGTCCGACGCGGAGACGAACTCGGGCTCGGCCAGCGCACGGCGCGGCGACCTGCCGCGGGTTACGGGCGTGCGGCACTGGTCGACACCAGACTACACGCGAGTAGCAATTGACGTTGAGCGGGATGTGAAATTTGACTCGCAGCGCATCGCGCATCCGGACCGGATTTTTTTCGATCTGAAAGATACCAGGCTGGCCTCTACGCTGGTGGGAAAGACGTTTGACGTCGACGACGGATTCTTGAGGAAGATTCGAGTGGCTGAGTTCAAGCCGGGGCGCACACGGGTTGTGCTTGAAGTGGACGACCTATCGAGTTACGACGCGTTTTTGCTACCCAATCCTTACCGGCTGATCATTGACATTCACGGAAAGCAGAGCCGGGCGGCGATGCTGGCCAAGACGCAGCTGAGCGCCGGAGAAGATGACAGTGCGGCGGCGAACTCGGCCGCCGATGATGCGGATGACGCGGCGATGGATGCGGTCGCCGGCAAGGGTCAGAAAAAATCCGAGAAAGAACACGCCATCGTTGCCAACGTAAAACCTACCGACGAGGCAAGCGAAGCAAAAGATCGCGAGGAGGCGAGACTCGAATCTTTGCTGCCGGGTGAGGGCAATAGAGACGACGATGGCGGCAACGCTCCCGAGAGTACGACTACCAAAGGCGCGGGCGTTGTTAAGACGACGGTTGCCCTGAAGGGATCGAATCGAACCATTCCAAAAACGATTGTCGATGCGGATGACGACGCTTCGCCGCGTTCTGGAACTCACACTGCGAAGCGGCAGACCTCTGCCGGAAATTCGCGGACGGGTTCAGCCGCGAAAAAATCATCGGGCAACGCTGCGGCAGACGATGGAGACGATACCGGGACTGAAGAGGCCTCGGCGTCGCCTTCCGACGTACCGAAGGGCGTGCGCGGATCGACACGCGAAACTGCAACCTCGGCGCGTGGGTCATCACCATCATCATCTACCAAGACGGCCGGGACGGCTTCGCGTGGAACCTCTTCGCACGGGAAAAAATCTCGCACGTCTTCATCGTCGGCATCGGCCGATGATCTCGCGGATCTTGAAATGCGCGAGGCGCGGCCGACGGCGGCGGGAGACCGGTCGTTGACGCGGGCATTAGGACTGAAGATTGGGAAGATCGTGATCGACGCGGGGCACGGCGGACACGACACTGGCACGATTGGGCCGAACGGGCTACTCGAAAAAGACCTGGTGCTGGACGTGGCGCGCCGGCTAGGGCGGCTGCTCGAAGCGCGGTTGGGCGCCGAGGTGGTTTACACGCGCCGCGATGACACGTTCGTTCCGCTCGAGACGCGGACGGCGATTGCGAATCGCGAGCAGGCCGATCTTTTTATTTCGATCCATGCCAACTCGAGCCGCGACTCGGACGCGCGCGGCGTGGAGACTTATTACTTGAACTTCACGTCGTCTCCGGAGGCACTGGAGGTGGCGGCGCGAGAGAACGCGGTGTCGGAAAAATCGATTCACGAGCTGCAGGACCTGGTTAAGAAGATCGCGCTGAAAGACAAAATCGACGAGTCACGGGAGTTTGCCTCGGATGTGCAGGACTCGCTCTATGGCGGGCTGTCGCTGAATAGCGCCGGGGTGCGGAATCGCGGGGTGAAGAAGGCTCCGTTCATCGTGCTGATCGGGGCAAACATGCCATCGATTCTGGCGGAGATTTCGTTTGTGTCGAATCCCACGGACGAGCGGAAACTCGAAGGCTCAGAGCAGCGGCAGCGCATTGCCGAATCGCTCTACCGCGGTGTGGCGAAATATGCCGGCGGCCTGAGTGGCGTGAAAGTCGCCAGCAAGATTGAGAAGCCGTCGGGGCAGTAGGCGTCTCCTGGATGCAAAGCGGTAGGGACTCGACGTGCGCTCGCTCCTGATATGACGCTCGAAGTATTGTGTGATCACGCTCGTAACTTGCTCCTCTTTATTTTCTCCCACACACTCTCTGGATGCGACGCTTACTTGCTCTCATCGCCTGCGCGTCCCTGCTGACGGGCTGCGGCAAGGCTCCGAATGCCGCGAGCGGCGATGCATCGTCTGCAAGTTCTCTTAAGATGGGCGCGGACGGCGTTTACCTCGTCGCGCTCGGCGACTTCCCCGAGGATACGCTGCGGGATCTGGCTCAGTATTATCGGCAGAAATACAACCTCGAAGTTCAGGTGCTGCCGAGCCTGCCCGAGCCCGATGCGACGCGGCACATCTGGTTTTGGACGAAACAGGTGCAGGCTGAGCCGCTGGTGGTGAGCGTGCGCGCGGCATTTCCTGAACTCGCGCATAACCCTCATGCCGTCCTGATTGGGCTGACCACCGCGGATATCTTTCCGGGCTCCGTAGATTGGCGTTTCACTTTCACTTGGCGGACGAATGCGTTGCACACGGCGGTGGTGTCCTCGGCGCGAATGGGTCTGCATTACACCGGAGAACCGGCCGACGGATCGGACCCAGAGACGCGGGTGCGAAAGATGGTCACCAAAGATATCGCTCTCCTTTATTACGGGAAGTCGCCGAGCAACAATCCTCATAGCGTGCTCTACAACCAAATCGGAGGCATCGAAGATCTGGACAAGATAGGCGAAGACTTCTAGGGCACCCCGCGCGACTTTCTCAGCGTGAGCGGCTGGCATTTGGAACGCCACAGACTGTCCTGCCGGCCGCCAGCCTTCAGGAAACGGCGTGAGCGAGGCCGCGCCAATTGCGCATCCGCGGCCTGCCCAAGTGAGTGCTCCCGCCTGTCCTTCTGATAGCTGTGCATCCCGTGGAGAGCGTCTACCATAGCTGACTGGAGGCCCTCCCCCTATGAAACTCCCCGTCCGGCGCGGACTCTCGGTCAGCCTTCTTGCTCTTACCTTACCCACCATGATTACCGGCTTGAGCCCTGCGGCTTCAGCCCAGGTGGCGAAACCTGCAGCATCCAAGGCTGTCACCATTACGATCGATGCGCTGAGTAATCGGCATGCCATCAGCCCGTACGTTTACGGCGTCGCCTATCCGAACTCGGCGGCCGACATCACTGACAGCGGCACCACCGAAGTTCGCTGGGGCGGGAACGCCACTTCCCGCTATAACTGGACGGCCGGCACTTACAACGCGGCCAACGACTGGTACTTTGGCGATTACGGTTATTCGGAGATCGGCGACTCCGACTCGTCGCAGTTTATTAAAGACGTGATCGCAGCCGGCAGCAATCCGCTGATAACGATGGTGATGCTTCCGTGGGTGGCGCAGGATGTAACGAACGGCAGCGCTTACAGTTTTTCGGTCGCGAAGTATGGGGCGCAGTGCGCGGCCAATCCTTATAACTCGGACGACGGCGATGGCATCGAGACCGATTGTGCAACGCCGGTTACAGGGAACGATCCGAATGACGCGGATGTGCCGCTGAAGGACTCGCCGCAGGATGGAGATCCGTCGAATACGGTTTATCGCAACCAGTGGGCGGCGGCGCTGGCGGCGTCTTTTGGGAGCGCTCCGCACTTTTATGACATGGACAACGAGATCGACATCTGGGGCAGCACGCATCGCGACGTGCATCCTTCGCCGACAGCTTATGACGAAATGCGCGATACTTTTGTCGCCGAGTCAGGGGCGTTGAAGGGATGGGATCCGCAGGCGATCCGGCTCGGTCCGGTGAGCTGTTGCTGGTGGTTTTACTGGAATGGCGCGAACAACAACGACAAGGCGGCGCATGCCGGAAACGATCTGCTGCCCTGGTGGCTGAACGAGGTTTACTGGCAGGATCAGGTTGCGGGCACGCGGTCGGTGGACGTCTTCGATATTCACGCCTATCCGGATACGCCCGATACGTCGGGCTGGACGCTGGCGAAGCAGCGAGCGCTTGCACTGCGCATTTTTCGCGATTACTGGGACCCGAAATATGTGAGCGAATCGAGTGATATCAACCAGCCGTGGGCCACGTTCATTGAGCCGAAGAAGACGATTCCCTTCCGCATTCCGCGGCTGCGAGCGATTGCAAACATGATTTATCCGGGAACGCCGCTCAGCATTACGGAGTGGAACGCGGCGATTGCGGGCGAGGCAGATTTTTCTTCGGCGCTAGGCGATGCCGATGCTTACGGCATTCTGGGACGCGAGCGCGTTTATCTGGCTTCTCGGTGGGTCGCGCCGGTCGATACGAACCCCAACTATCAGGCGTTGAAGCTCTATCGAAACTATGACGGAAAGCACGATGCATTCGCTGGAATTTCGGTTTCAGATACGAACAACGGCAACGCGGATCTATTCAGCAGCTATGCGGCGATTAATTCCTCAGGAACGGCAATGACGGTCATGGTGCTGAACAAGGCTCCGGGCGCGACTTACAACGCGCAGTTTGCGGTCAGCGGATTCACGCCCTCGCAGGTGACGGCATACACGCTCTCGCAGAAGAACCCGACAACCATTATGGCTTCGGGATCGCAGGCCTGGTCTTCCTCGATGAGCTTCGCGCCTTATACCGCAACGCTGCTGGTGGTGACGGGAGCGATGGCCAAGGTGCCGGGCACAGAGTGGGACCTCAATCCCGATACGACCATGCTCCCGGCGGAGGGCACGGTTACGCTGGCGCCGAAAATTATTTCGGGATCAGGGACGGTGACACTGGGAACGCCGGCGTTCGATGCGGGGATTAAAGTTGTGGTGACTGAGGGAACGATTACGTCGAGCCAAAATGGAGCGATCACAGTGACGGCAGGCAAGAAAGCTGGCTTCTACCACTACACGGTGCCGGGCACAGATAATTCCGGCGTCGCGCAGGAGCAGAGCGGGTGGATCGTGGTGGGCAATCCGCCGGCGACATTTACCAAGCAGGGCGACGGGCAGCAGGGTGCGCCGGGCGCTACGCTGAATCTTTCGGTGACGCTGAATCCGGGATCCTCGGGCGGCAGCGCACCGGGAGCGACCGTGCTGTTCACCGCGAGCGCGGGCACGCTTTCGAGCCGGATGGTGACTACGGACTCGTCCGGGAACGCGGCGGTAGTGCTGACCTTGCCGCAGAATGCCGGGCCGGTGCAGGTGACGGCGGAGGGTCCGTATGGGCTGGGGCATCCGGAGGTGGTGTTTACGGAGACGGTGCAGTAGGGGCGAGGGAGAGAGAGTGATGTCCTTTCGCTGGAGTGAAAGAGGGC
>JBAWAI010000540.1:0-5666 GCA_049589215.1 Terriglobales bacterium
AACCTGCCTTCACTCCCTTATTACCTCATCGCCCTGACATCGGGAGGGGCTCAGCCGGGCTGGCAATCGCGGATTTTGCGATCTCAGCCCGGGCGACCATGTCGAACCAGCCTAAAAAGCGACGAAGACCCGGAAAACACCAAAAAGGACTTTCCATTGGCCAGCCACACCTCTACACTAGACCTAATTTGCCTGTGGTTTGGGCCGTTGGCCGGGGGTTCTGTGCGGGTTTTAGTTACAGCGGATACTTTCAGCGGCGTCTGGACGTATGCTCGCGAACTGGTCACGGGACTCGTGACACAGGGTTCGCAGGTCATGCTCGTCAGCTTCGGCGAGATTCCGCTGCCCGACCAGACCGCCTGGATGCAAAGCCTGCACGGCCTCGAATATCATCCCACCGCATTTCGCCTCGACTGGATGCAGGAAGGCGAGCAGGATTTTTTTGCTGCGCAGGAATATCTCTGCCAGATCGTTCGCGACACGCGCCCGGACATTCTCCATCTCAATCAGTTGAGTTTTGGCGCGTTGCCGGTGCCGCAGCCGCGTGTCGTAACCGCGCACGGTGACGTTGTTACCTGGTGGCTCACCATTCATGGAAAAGAACCGACCCACTCGGAGTGGCTCGACTGGTATCGTAAGACGCTCGTTGCCGGATTGAAGCGCGCCGAGGCTGTCGTGACCACCACCAATTGGATGGCGCAGATGCTGCGCGTCGCCTACGGCGATGAGTTTACGGGGCATATCATTTCCGCAGGGCGGAATCCGATTTACTTCAACCCGTTCGTGGCCAAGGAAGAGTTAGTGCTGGCGATCGGGCGGCTCTGGGATTCGGGCAAACAGGTGTCACTGCTGACGCAACATGCGCACAAATTGCCGGTGTGCATCGTGGGCGCGGACAATCCGATTCCAGCGCCTGCGCTGCCGATTCGCGCGGACGTAAAAGTTTCGACCGGCGCAACCGAGATTTCTGTCAAAGGCGCGCAGACGGAATCGCAATTGCGCAATCTTTACAGCAAATCGACAGTTTTTGCGGCCACTTCGCGCTACGATCCGACCGGCCTCGCATCGATTGAAGCGGCGTTTTCGCGCTGCGCATTGGTCGTCAATGATATCCCGGTGTATCGCGAGTTGTGGGGCGACGCCGCGCTTTACTTCGAGCGCAACGACGCCGAAAGCCTGGCCGAGGTGCTCGCTCAATTCGATCAGGATCGCGATCTGGTGCGTTTTTACGGCACCCGCGCTTACAATCGTGCGCGCGACCGCTTCACGGCGCGGCGCATGGTGGATGAATTCCTCCAGCTCTACCGGCGGCTGCGCTCGGCCAAGATTGCCGCAGCCTGATGACAATCGCTTGATGGCAATATCGCGTCGCGATGTAAATCCATGACCCGATATGAACGGAAACAGGCGATCAGCGGAAAATCGCCGCGACAACGCTGTGCCTTATCCGCAAGAGACACCATTTGTAACCTGGAAAGTATCCCAAACGTCGCCCGCGGACGCTAGAATCAAGGCCAGCCAGAGACCGCGTCCACAACCGGATTGCAGCCAACCGCAATGATTTGCGACTTTGCCTGCCGCTCCCCTCGATTTACCTCTCCTTAACATATCCGTCACACAGCAGAAACATCAGCTACCTACTCTGTTTGCCATCCTCTCGGGGAGGAATTTTCGGCCCTGCGCCGGACAATTTCAAATAAAAACAATTGGAGAACAAGCATGTTTGAAACACACCATGCGGCTGCGCACCTCAGGAAGACGGCGGCGTCGTTGCTGACGCTGATGATCGCCCTGGGACCGAGCATCACTCCCGCTTTTGCATCTTCCAACAAAATTCAATCCAAAGCACCGGCAGTTAGGCACGCCACTGCGACTCCGATTCAATATCTGGTTGTGATTTTCAACGAGAACGTTTCTTTCGATCACTACTTCGGAACCTACCCCAACGCGGCCAATCCGCCTTTTGAAAATAAGTTCAATCCGAAACCGAATACGCCGACAGTCAATGGATTGGCCGGCGGTCTGCTTATTAGTAACCCGAACCTGAACCCGGCCAATGGCACTGGCGCGGCCAATCCGTACCGGCTCGATCCGAGCCAGGCCGCCACAGCTGACCAGGACCATGCCTACACGCCGGAAGAACAGGCGTTCGACTCCGGTTTGATGGATTTGTTTCCGCTGTATACCGGCGCAGCCGGACCGCCCCCGGGTGGTGGTGGAATCAACAACACCAACGGCTTGGTGATGGGTTATTTCGACGGAAACACCGTGACCGCCCTGTGGAATTACGCTCAGAATTTTGTATTAAGTGATAACTCGTATGGATCGACCTTCGGTCCCTCGTCGGTCGGCGTGATGAACATGATGGCGGGTCAAACCAATGGAGTCGTGTCCTACCTGAATGGAACCGGTAGTTTTGTGCCGGACGGAAATGGCGGCTACACGAACGTCGACGATCCCGATCCAATCGGGGATGTTTGCTCCAGCCCAACCCGCAACCAAGCACAAATGGGCGGCCTGACAATTGGTGACCTGCTGAACAACGCTGGCGTAACATGGGGCTCGTTCATGGGCGGCTTCAATCTGTCGATCGTCAACCCGAACGGGACGAGCGGCTGCGCCCGGACCACGAAATCCAACATCACGGGTGAGACCGAGAGCGACTACATCGCGCACCACTCCCTCACCGGCTATTGGCCTTCCATCGCCAACCCCGCCCACGCGCGTCCTTGCGGCGAGGCTTTTGGTACCGGCGGTTGCGCCAACCACAACTATGATCTGCAGGATTTCTACACCGCCGTTCAGACAGGCCAACAGCCGGCAGTGAGTTTCCTCAAGGCGCAGGGCTATCAGGACGCACATCCCGGCTACTCAGATCCGATCGACGAACAGGCATTCGTGGTGAACATCGTCAACTTCCTTGAAAATCCGACGAACAACCCGAACTGGAACAACACCGCCGTGGTCGTCATGTACGACGACTCCGACGGATGGTACGACCATCAGATGGGTCCGATCGTAAACACATCCAATGGACCGGGCGACTCTTTGACCGCACCCGGCTTCTGCGGAACTGCGACACCGGTCCTGGCGGGCATTTCCGGCCCCTCGGCGCTCGGACGCTGCGGTTATGGTCCAAGACTGCCGATGCTGGTGATTTCACCGTACGCAAAGGACAACTTCGTGGATCACACGGTAACCGACCAGTCCTCGGTTATCCACTTCGTCGAAGACAACTGGCTGGGTGGGCAACGCATCGGCGGCGGTTCGTTCGATGGCATCGCCAACTCGATCGCGCAGGACTTCGACTTTGCCAAGCTCAGAAAGAACGGAACTCTGTGCTTGAATCCGACCACCGGCGAAAAACAAAAAGAGTCGCTCTGCGGGCTGTAAACGCGGTTCGATGTAATCTGTGCGGGCATGCGAAGATAATTCGCGTGCCCGTTCTTGTCTTTGGGTAGAGGCTCTGCGAGCATCGTGATCGCGCGAGGGGAGAGCAACTTGGGAATTAGTCGTCGTGAATTTCTGGCACGAAGCGGATTGGCCACAATGGCGGTGGCCCTGCGGAAAGGCATGAGTTATGCCATGTCGAATCCGGCACCACCCAAGTTTCGGACGCAACTGAATGCCAGCTCGCTGGCGCAATTCGTTGACCCGCTGCCGCTGCCGGAGATCATTCAGCCCAGCGGACATCGTCCGAGCCCAGACAATGCCGGAGTTCAAATTCCGTACTACCGCGTCGCCATGAAGCAGTTCGAAACAAAAGTGCACCGCGACGTGAAGCCCACGCGATTATGGGGATTTAACGGCACCTCGCCCGGACCGGCATTTGAAACGCGCAGCGGGCAAGGATTGCTTGTTGAATGGGCGAACGAATTGCCGACAACGCATATCCTCACGGTTGACCACAGCATTCACGGAGCCGAAGCGGACAAGCCCGATGTGCGCGCGGTGGTCCACCTCCATGGCGCCAAGGCTCCGCCCCAGAGCGACGGCTATCCCGAGAACTGGTATGTGCCCGGCAAGTCGGCGGTCTACCACTATCCGAACCGTCAGGATGCGGCGATGCTGTGGTATCACGATCATGCTATTGGGATTAACCGCCTAAACGCCTTTGCGGGACTTCTCGGAACATTTTTTGTGCGCGACGAGTTCGAGGATTCGCTGCAACTGCCGCGCGGCAAGTATGAAATCCCACTCGTGATCTACGATCGAATTTTCGACCTGGATGGACAGCTTAACTATCCGGTCTCTGCTGATCCGAACAAGCCCTGGACGCCGGAAGTGTTCGGCGACGCCATCCTGGTAAATGGCAAGATCTTTCCCTATCTGGAAGTCGAGCCGCGCAAGTATCGTTTTCGCGTGCTCAATGGCGCGAACGCGCGGTTCTTTCATTTGTCGATGGCGAACGGACAGAGCTTCTACCAGATCGGAACGGACCAGGGATTATTGCCGGCGCCGGTACCGCTGCGAACCCTATACCTTGCGCCCGCCGAGCGCGCCGACCTCATCGTTGATTTTTCTGAGGCGACCGGTTCGAACATCACTTTGAAGAACGACAATTTCGCGGTCATGCAGTTTCGTGTGGCCAAGAATGCGTCGCACGAAACTTTCGCGCTGCCCCAGACTCTGAGACCAGTTCCTAAAAGCGCAGAGTCCTCGGCCGTGAAGACGCGCACGCTGAGTCTGGTTGAGGTCGATGATCTGAAGGGGCGTCCGTACCAGATGCTCCTCAACAGTGCGCACTGGAACATGCCGGTGACTGAAAATCCGGTTCTGGATTCGACCGAGATATGGGAACTCGCCAACACGAGCGATGACGCGCATCCCATTCATTTGCATCTCGTGCGATTTCAGATTCTCGACCGGAGAAGCTTCGACATCTCGACTTACTGGATGTCGGGAAAGGGAGAAATCAAATATAAGGGTCCGGCGATTCCACCCGAACCGGGCGAAGCGGGATGGAAGGACACCGTGCGCGCAGATCCAAAGATGGTGACGAGGATCATCGCGCGATTCGAGGGTTACACAGGCCGATATGTGTGGCACTGCCACCTGCTCGAGCATGAAGACAACGAGATGATGCGGCCATTTGACGTAGTGGCGAAGTGACTCGTGCCATGGTAAAGGCGCGGAGAGTAAGAGGCGGCGACCGCCATGTTATACTTTTTAAACGTATTTTCTGCCTAATTAGCAGACGGAGGACTGTATCGACAAACGTTTTATCCGCATGAATGAGCGCATTCGCGCGCGCGAGGTGCGTGTGATTGGCGACGAAGGTGAACAGATTGGCGTCATGCCTCCCTTTGAAGCGCTCAAGATGGCTCGCGAAAAGAATCTGGACCTGGTGGAGATTTCCCCGACCGCGCAACCTCCGGTCTGTCGCATTATGGACTACGGGAAATTTCTTTATCAGAATGAAAAGCGCGAGCGCGAAGCCAAGAAGAAGCAGAAGGTCATCACGGTAAAGGAAGTGAAGTTTCGCATCAACGTCGATGACCACGACTACGATACGAAGAAGAATCATGTGCTGCGCTTCCTCGATGAAGGCGACAAGGTAAAGGCGACGATTTTTTTCCGCGGGCGCGAAATGACGCGGCAGAGCCTCGGCCGTCAGATTCTGGAACGTTTGATTAAAGACGTTGAGAATCGAGGCATCGTAGAAT
>JBAWAI010000541.1:0-10727 GCA_049589215.1 Terriglobales bacterium
CCGGTGGATGGCACACGTTTACGGCGAGAAGGCAGATCATTCGAATTTTCTCTCCGCCTTCGGACTGGCCGGGAAAACTCGACAGGAATTCGAGCGCGCCGTCCAACTGAGTCCCAATGATGTAGTCGCCCGCAGCGACCTGGCAGAGTTTTATTTTGAGGCGCCCGGGGTGGTGGGCGGCGGCCAGGATAAGGCACGAGCACAGGCAAAGTTTTTTGCGACGTCGGCGCCGGCGCGCGAGCATTGGGTCTACGCGCATCTCGCCGAAAAAAATAACGACCCGGCGACTGCCGAGCTGGAATATCGCCGCATGATCGAGGCTAGCAATGGTGACTCCGAAGCGTGGCTCAGCCTGGCGCTTTTCTATCGGCACCAGAAGCGCTATGACGACATGGAAAAGACGCTCATTCGAACGAGTGAGGCTCCTATGTCGAAGCCGGACGTAATGGTGGATGCCGCACAAAACCTCTACCGCACCGGCCGCAATACGCCCCTTGCGATTCAGCTTCTGGAGCGCTATCTGGCCTCGGGCCCGGTTGAAGAAGCGCCGGCCTTTAAAGCTCATTACCTTCTCGGAATGCTGCTGGAACGCCAGGGCAATAAAGTGGCCGCGGCTCGCGAGTACCGCACGTCGCTCTCGCTGGCCCGTCAATTTGGCTTGGCCCAGCAGGCGCTTGCACGAGTAAGCCACTGAGGAGCGAGAAAATTCTTCGCTTCCTTCCCGCCACAGAAGCTATTCTCAAGTTTCAACCAGCCGCCCATCAGGAGCACTACAATTTGTGGATCGTCGCCGAGCTGTGCCGAGAGACATGATTTGCGACCCGATGGAGCGCGAATGGTAAATCCGCGAACATATGATCCGCGAATCGCGACGGCGGATATTGCACCTTCGCAACATTCGCACGCCCGCAAGAAACGCGAGGAGCACGAATTTATTTATGGCTCCCGACAAGATCGAGGTGAAAAGATGAATCTCCGATTGCCGAGTTGGTTGCGCGCAGTGGCGCCGACCGCTTTCTCTGCCGTCTTTCTGCTGCTGGCATATTCCGCCTTGGCGGAACCGCTGCCCTTGGAGCGGGCGATCCGCCTGGCGCTCGCGCACAGCACGACGACCGCAATCGCAGACGCCGACCTGCAGCGGACCGTCGCCTCGTATCGCGAGATGCGCGACAACGTGATCCCGCAGCTGATCGTGGGTTCGGGCCTTGGCTACAGCTACGGGTTTCCGCTCACCATTGAAGGATCGGCGCCGTCGCTGGTTACGGCGGTCGCGCAAAGCTCGGTCTTCAATCCCGCGCAGCGTGAGTATCTGAGCGCGGCAAAGGCCGACATTCATGCTTCGGAGTTCAAGTCTAAAAACCAGCGTGAAGCGGTCATTCAAGACGTGGCGATCAGCTATGCCGAGCTGGCGAAATGGGAGGCGCGGCTGATCCGCCTGCAACAAAACGCAGCGCAGGCTGAGCAAATCGAGAAAGCCGTCGCCGATCGCGTGCAGGAGGGCGTGGACACCTTCATCGATCTGAACAGGGCCAAGCTGGCCGCGGCTCGCGTGCGCCTGCATCGTGCGGAAGCGAGCGGCTCGGCTGACGTGCTTCGCCGCCACCTCGCGAACCTGACCGGCTTGCCGGTCTCCGCCATCGAGCTCGTGCCGGAAAGTATTCCCGCGCTGCCATCGGTCGCCGCGGATGAGGATTCATCAAGCAAGGCTGTGGCATCGAGCCCGACCATCAAGTTTGCCGACCAGCATGCTCTGGCTGAGGCGATGCGGGCTACCGCCGAGCATCGCGCCATCTATCCCTCGCTCGATTTTTCCGCGCAGTATGCTCGGCTATCCACATTCAACAACTACGCCGAGTTTTATCGGACGTTTCGCCCCGACAATGCGACCATCGGCGTCGCGATCCGGTTTCCGATATTCAATGCCGGTCAACGCGAGCGCGCCCATGAGGCCGATTTCGCTGCCGTGAGTGCGAAGAAGCAGGCGGAGGCGACGCGTGATCAGGTCTCGGAAGAAACGCTGAAGCTGCGGAGCGCCGCTGAGCAACTGGAAGCGGCTCGAGATGTCGCTCGACTGGAATACGAACTGGCCGAGTCGGCGCGACAGGCTGCGGAGACCCGCGTTCAGGCCCAGACCGGAACCTATCACGAACTCGCCGACGCGGAGGTTCAGTCCGCCGAACGCTATCTGACTTATCAGGATGCCGATTTTGAATATCAGAGGGCCCGCATGAACCTGCTGCGGGCTACCGGGGATCTGGAGAGCTGGGCCCTGCCCGGATCGACGACGGGATCGACGAAATGAACCGCGCTTGGGGTCCCGAAGCATCCACTTCCAAGAGCTGTAAAACGTACCCGAATGGTAGCTAGGCCGCTGCATCTGGGCCCAGCGGAATGTTAGAATAGACAAAGATCACTTATGCCATTGAAGACACTGTTCTTAAACCCTCCCTCTTTTGAGAATTTCGATGGGGGCGCCGGATCGCGGTGGCCCGCCACGCGCGAAATCGAATCGTATTGGTACCCCGTCTGGCTGGCCTATCCGGCCGGCATGCTGGAAGGCGCTCGCCTGCTGGACGCGCCGCCTCACCACGTGACTGCGGAGGAGACCATCCGCATTGCCCAGGACTATGAACTGCTGGTCCTTTTCACCAGTACTCCGGGATTTCAGGGCGATCTGCGCATTGCCCAGGCCATCAAAGACAGCAATCCGCGCATCAAGATCGCATTCGTCGGCCCGCACGTCAGCGTGTTGCCAGACAAAGCCTTGAAAGAGCAGGTGATCGACGTCGTCTGCCGTAAGGAATTCGACTATTCGATCGTCGAGTACGCCCAGGGCAAGCCGCTCGAGGATATCCTCGGCATCTCGTATCGCAAAGACGGCAAAGTGGTGCACAACGCCGACCGGCCAAATATCGAGAACCTCGACGCGCTCCCCCATGTGACCGACATCTATCGCCGCGATCTCGACGTTCGGCGCTATAACGTGCCATTCCTACTCCATCCATTTGTGTCGCTCTACACCACTCGCGGATGCCCCGCCCAGTGCACCTTCTGCCTGTGGCCGCAGACGCTCAGTGGACATCCGTGGCGCAAACGCTCCACCGACGACGTGGCACGAGAGATGGCGAAGGCCAAAGAATACTGGCCGTACGTAAAAGAGTTTTTCTTCGACGATGATACCTTCAACATTCAAGCTGCTCGCACGGTCGAATTGTGCGCCAAGCTGAAGCCTCTCGGCCTCACATGGTCATGCACATCGCGCGTTACCACCAGCTACGAGACGCTGAAGGCCATGAAGGAAGCGGGCTGCCGCCTGCTTATTGTCGGATACGAATCCGGCGATCAGCAGATTCTGAAAAACATCAAGAAGGGCGCAACGCTCGAGCATGCTCGCCAGTTCACCAAGAACTGTCACAAACTCGGTCTGGTCGTTCACGGTGACTTCATTCTCGGCCTTCCGGGCGAGACTCGCGAGACCATTAAGAACACGATTAAGTTCGCAAAAGAGTTGGATGTTGAGACGATCCAGGTGTCGGTCGCGCATGCCTATCCTGGGACAGAACTACATGAATCCGCTCTGCAAAATGGCTTCATGACCGCCGATACGAAAATGGTCGACGACATGGGGCACCAGATGGTGCAGATCTCGTATCCGGGCCTTCCCGCCACCGAGATTCTGGAAGCCGTACACCACTTTTACGACGAATATTATTTCCGCCCGAAGGCTGCATATCGCATTCTGAGAAAGGCCTTCTTCGACAACTCAGAGCGCAAGCGCCTTTATAAAGAAGCGCGCACCTTCTTAAAACTGCGCGCCCAGCGCCACAAGTGGGTGAAGGACACCCGCAAGGAAGAAGCCGGAGCGCCCGAACCTGTCAAAGCCTGATCCAGCGCCTCAATTGAGGCACTGAGCTATTGAATCATTCAGGTGTTGAGTCATCAAAGACTTCGCGAACTTTCGTTTTTACGATGATTCAGTGCTTTAATGTCTCGATGATTCAATCCGCGATCCATCCCTCGCGAGCCGGAATCCAGTGACCTTTCGCAAATACCTCGTCCTCGCCGGCGTCACCCTCTTCAGCACGCTCGGCGATTCCCTGCTGGCGCGCGGCATGAAAGAGCTAGGTGGAGCGTCGCTCCACAACATCACGGCACTGCTTCTGGCCATTCTTAATCCCTATGTAGGCGTGGGAATTCTTCTCCTGCTGGCATTCTTCGCGTCGTATATGTCCGCGCTTTCCTGGGCCGACCTCACTTTTGTCTTGCCGGCCACCTCGCTCAGCTATGTGCTCGTAGCGGTAATCGCGCGGGTCGGCTTTCACGAGGAGATCTCGGCCACGCGCTGGCTCGGCATCGCCTTGATCGCCGCAGGAGTAGGCTTTGTCGCGGCGGGCCCGTCAGCCACGCCAGCTCTCCGAGAGAATGGTCAGCCCAACAGCGGCGAAGCAAACGATCTCCGCCTGAGAGAGAAGATGCATTCGTGAGCGACCTCTATGCGTGGGCCGCGATTATCGTCATCACGCTCGCCGCAACCACCGGCGACGTGCTGCTTTCCTACTCCATGAAGCGCGTCGGGGACGTGGGCGAACTTTGGAAGAGTCACGGATTGCTTGCCGTGTTGAAGCGCATCCTCGGCACTCCAACATTTTTCCTTGGCGTAATCGCCATGGGCGTCGCTTTTTACAGCCTGCTCTTTGGCCTGTCGTGGGGAAACCTGAGCCTGGTGGTGCCGGCTTCGGCATCGCTGACATTCGTGGCCAACGCCGTGGCCGCACGTATTTTTCTGCACGAGCACGTCAGCCGCCGGCGCTGGCTGGCCGCCATTCTGGTCGCGGGTGGCGTGGCGTTGATGGCGATGTGACGACGGAAATAGCGTGGGCTAACCAACGCGAACTAACCGAAGATGTCGACTTGAACAACAGCTTCCACGGTATGGATCATTTTTTCGTTAGAGGCCTCCTTCGCACTCTCGTTCGCGGGCGGTTCCGCGCTCTTGTCATTCGAGCCTGAGAGCGGCGCGATGCGGCTATTCAAAATCAGGGGATTGATCTCTGCGGTCTTCAACTCGCGCGACAACGCGCCCTCGCTCTCGATTCGACCCATTCGGACCTTCGCTGTCGCTCTCTGCATCTCCTCAAGATCTGCGAGGAACTCCTGCAACATCTGCCTGCCGGTCGCCGTCAAATGAACAAATTCCATACCGGTTCGGGAGCGCTGTCTGGTTGTCACCTGCCCCAGAGTGCGGAAGGTCAACCCGCTGATCCGTACAAGCAACTCAGCACGCGAGCCCACTTCCAGCGGACAAGGCATCTCTACGCAGACCCCGCCCTGGCTAAGATCTCGCAGCGCGCCGAAGTACAACGCGCCATCTTCGGGCAGCAGACTGATTCGAGCCTCGCCTCCACAAGCGAGGCGCCGGTGCAGTCGACGATCTTCATCGCGCGTAAGCACGGACATAGATAGACATATCATCGTTAATCTGGCGAAACTTCTTTAGCGGGCGGCGACCGAATCGTAATCGCGCCCGCGAAACGGAAGTAACTCTCCGAAGGCTGGACAAGATGGTCTGAGTTTGGCTAAGAAAACAGCTTCATCAGTCCCGAGGCGGGCAAGTTGGGGACGACAAATTTGGCGTCGAGTTTCGCTGAGCGAGTCAGCGCCTCTGCTGCCAGATAACCACTCCGGACGGCCCCTTCCATGGTGGCGGGCCAACCGGTCGCCGTCCAGTCTCCCGCCAGAAAAACGCGCGGCCACATTGTACCCGCTGCGGGCCGATACTGGTCCATGCCGGGGCCAGGCGAGTATGTTGCATTCACTTCTTTGATCACAGTCGACTTCACTAGCTTCGCCGCGCGAGCCTCTGGAAAGAATTCCTGCGCCTCGCGAACCGCCATTTCTACAATCTCCGTCTTCGACGTCTCGACCAGGCTGCGCGAGCAGCTCACGACCAGTTCGACGTAGCTTCCACTTCCCTTTTCGCGGTCTTGTCCGCGATCTTTCTCGCGGCCTCCGAGCAGGCGGGACTTGTGGAACATCCACTGAATGGTGCGATCAAGAAGCACGGCATGATCGAGGTCGGTGATTTCGCGATCGAACCAGAGATGGATGCCGGTGATTGGCGACGTGGTGAAGTGTGTAAGCTTCGCGGCCAACGGCGCTGATTCGCCGCCTTCCGGAAGCATTCGCGAGAGAATATCAAACGGCACGGCCGTCACGAGATAATCGAAGTCTTCTTGTTGCGCGTTTGCGACTACACCGACGGTCGTTCCCTGAGGTGCAAATGAATCGATACCGGCACGGAAGCGAATCTCGCCGCCGCGCTCGCGGATGTAGTCGCCAGCCGCGCTATACAGCTCGGTGAGGGGCACAGTCGGAACGCCCATGCGCCCTGCCGCCGCCGACTTTAAGAAAGACTCACGCACAACCTGCGCCGCATACGGCACCGAGACGCGATCGAGATCTTCGTTGAGAGCGCTGACAAGAATCGTTTTCCAGAACCGGTCGATCGCCTGAGAGGTCTGCCCGTGGCGCCTAAGCCAGTCGAGAAACGACTCGCCGCGATCGGCGGGCAATGCGGGAGCCAGCGCCATCATTGCTCGGCTGATCGCCACCTTGTCAGCAAAGTTGAGGCACGCCGCACCCAGAAACGCGGGCGCTGTGTGGAGCGGCGCCGGCAGCGCCGATGGCCCGATGATTGAGGCGCGCCCTCCGGGCTCGAGAAAAGTGAGGTTGTCGTACCACCGAATCTGGTTCTCGACGCCGGTGCGCCGATAAAAATCGATGAGATTTGTGCAACACCCGAGCAGTACATGCTGGCAGTTGTCGACAATTTCCCCGGTGCCGGGATGCTGGTAAGACGATGCGCGGCCGCCGAGGAAGGGGCGGCGTTCGAAGACGGTTACACGGTATCCGGCGTCCGCCAGGGCGCATCCAGCCGCCAGCCCAGCCAAACCACCGCCTGCAATCGCAACTGTGGAATTTTGCATGGAAGAAATTATTTATGCAGAGACAGCCGGCGTCCCATTCGCTCGCGAATTTTGCGATGGCAGGAGAAACCCCCAGCTGAGCCACGGCTAGGCATCACAGCAGGCGCTTGCGCAAACCCTGCGCGAGCACGCTCAACTTTTCCGGCACCGTCAATCGAATGCGCTTTCCGAAAACGTCATAATCATTGGCCGCAATCTTTTCCAGAAGACGCCGATAAATCGTAATCAACACCCATAGGCCGGGCTGACTGTCCTCACCGACCAGCGGAATCAATTCTTCGCCTGCGCGATAATTTTCACGCGCGCGGTCCGCCTCGAGCGCCAGCACTGGCCGCAGGCGCGAAAGCTCCGGAGAGCCCAGATCGCCCGCCACCAGCCCGCATTGCAGCAAGTCTTCTTCGGGCAGATACACTCTGCCCATGGCGGCGTCTTCTTTCACGTCGCGAATGATGTTCGTCAGCTGAAACGCAAGGCCGCAGCTTTCGGCCAGCGACTCGGCCGCGGGATCGCGATAGCCGAAAATTTTGATACACACAAGGCCGACAACCGATGCCACGCCGTAACAATACTGGCGCAAATCTTCGAACGTTTTGTAACGCGCGACGAGCGGCGAAGGTGCGCCGGCCTGCGAGTCGCTTTCTTCCAGATCGGCGGCCGTACCGTATGCCAGTTGATCGAGCAGACCGACTGGGATTTGATAGGAACGCTGCGCGTCGGTGAGCGCCATCAAAACGGGATCGTCAGTGGGTTGCCCGGCGAATGCGCGATGAGTTTTATCCAGCCAATCGTTCAATTTGTTTTGCCGGTCGCGGATGCTCGAGTTGCCGTCGTCGGCGATATCGTCGCAGCGCCGCATGAAGGCATACACCGCGGCCAGAGCATTTCGTTTACTCTGCGGAAACACCAGGAAGCCGTAATAAAAATTTTTGGCTGCCGAGCGCGCGATGCCGCGGCAAACCGAATAGGCCATGTTGAGCTGTGAACGAGTCGGCGCAAATTGGATAGGCGCGTTTCCCACGGCCGAGCTCATCGCGCTTTCCCCGGAGTCGCCGATACGCGCGACCTCTGCGTGAAGGGCAGCAGCGCCGCGCGCGCCACCAGCGCCAGCTTGCGCGCCTTTGAAATCACAGGACGGCGGCCGAGCACGGCATAGTCCTCACGCTCGATGGCGTTGAGAACTTCCTGTCCGCCGCGGCTGAAGAGCTCAATGTCGATGGCGAGCTTGCCGCTGACTTTCCCGACCAGCGGCATTCCCTGGGCGAACCACTCGCGGGCACGCTCGACTTCGAAACGCATCATCTCGCGGAACTCAGCGGAATTTTGTCCGCTGCGAATCGTGTCCTCGCTCACGCCAAATCGGCGAAGATCTTCGAGCGGAAGATAGATGCGGCCCTTTTCGTAGTCGCGGGTAACGTCCTGCCAGAAGTTCGCGATCTGTAGGGCCGTGCAGGTGTAGTCGGAAAGCTCCTGGCGCCCGGCGTCGCGATAGCCGCACAAATAAAGCACAAGATGCCCAACCGGGTTGGCCGAATTGCGGCAGTAGCCGACCAGATCGTTGAAGGTCTCGTAACGAGTCACGCGCTGATCCTGGCGGAAAGCGGTCAGCAAATTAACAAATTCATGTTTCGGAATCTCAAATTCGCGCACGGTTTCGGCGAGCGCCACGAAGACGGGATGACGCGGGCTGCGGTTATCTGAATAGCAGGCATTTAGCTCAGCCTCCCACTCATCCAACAGGCGCAGGGAAACGGTCGCGTCGCCAACTTCGTCGCCCAAATCGTCGGAGATTCGGCAATAGGCGTAAACATTAAAGAAATGCTGTTGCAGGCCTTTAGGCAAGAACCACGATGCGACTGAGAAGTTCTCGTAATGCGAGCGGGCAAGGCGGCGGCAATATTCGCGCGCCTCTTCGAGCGAAGGGGCAGCTTGTGGAATGGCGTAAGCCGCCGGCAGCTTCGCCCAATCAGAAATCGCTGCGGTCAGCATTTCATCGTTGCTAATGTCAGTAATTGTTCCCACGCTTCAATGATCCAACCTTCATATGAACAACGTTAGTCGACCCCAGCCTGAAGGCCACAAAGGACACACAGCATTACGAAGGAAGTGGTTAAGAACGCTTTCAGCCTTCGTCTGCCTTCGTGTCCTTCGGAGTCGATAGATTTCAATGTCCCGGAATGATCGCGGTTTTAATGTCATCAGTGCGATTCAGCATGTGGCGAAGCACTTCGTGCAACCGCGACAACGGCGCCTCACCAGTAATGTAATCGGCGCCGCGAACCTTCTTCTCCGTGATCAATCCAAACGCGCGCCTCACCGATTGCGGCGTGTGATGGAATGTCGCCTTCAAAGTGATTTCCGAATAGTGCAGCCGGTTGGTATCAAGTTGAACTTTCGTCCCGGCCGCGCAACCGCCGAAGAAGTTCACAGTGCCGCCCTTGCGCACCATCTGCACGGCCCACTCCCACGCTTCCTGGCGTCCAACTGCTTCAATGACCACGTCCGCGCCCCGCCGTTCCGGGCTCAGTTCACGCACCGCCTCAACCGGATCTTTCACCTGCCCGATCTGGACCACTTCATGCGCGCCCTTGCGGCGGGCCAGTGAAACCTGTGAGTCGCGCTTCACCACCGAAATCACATTGCACCCGATGGCCTTGGCAACGTGCACAAACATCAGCCCGATCGGGCCGCCGCCGATAACCGCCACCGTGTCGCCGATTTCGACTCCCGTTTCGTGCAGGCCGCGCAGCACGCAGGCCAGCGGTTCGGTCATGGCAGCATCTTCAAAACTCACGTTCGGGGGCACCACCAGCATATTGGTCTCAACGATCCGTCTGGGAATCCTGATGTACTCGGCATACGCGCCATTGTTGAACAAGAGATCTTCGCAAAGATTGCCCTGATGTTTGGAACAATAGAAGCACATGCCGCAGGGCGCGGAGTTGAGCGCCACCACGCGCATGCCTTTTTTGAAGCCGCGAACGCCTTCTCCCACGTGTTCGATGGTGCCAGCCAGTTCGTGGCCGAAGAGCGCGGGAGGCACAATCATCCGGGCGTGATATCCCCGCTGATAGACCTTTAGATCCGTGCCGCAAGTGAGGGCCACGTGCACCTTCACGAGCACTTCGCCGTCGCCAACACGAGGAATCGGCACTCGCTCGATCTTGATATCTTCTTTGCCGTATAGAACGGCGGCCGTCATCTTGGTTGTCACAGTGAATTTCCTTCCCTCGCGCTCTGTTCCCTCGCGCCGGCATCAGGCGCGCCAGAAGCCCAGGCGCTGCCCGGTTGGATCACAATTTTCATTGAGTCCGGCTGAGGATGGGCGGCCAGCTTGAGCGCTTCTACGCTACGTTCCAGTGGGAACCGGTGACTGATCAGGCGTTCCAGATTCATTTCGCGGTTCATGACAAACCGCACCGACTCGTCTTGCAATTCGACTGACGCGCTATACGAACCGAGCAAAGTCTTTTCATCCACGCAAACCGCCGCCGGATCAATCGTCACTTCGCCGCGTGTCGTTTGCGCAAACAACAGAACCCGACCGCCAGGACGGGCCGCGTCCATAGCCGGACGGATCAGACTGCTTCCTCCGACCGCCAGAATCACAGCGTCTGCACCGCGTCCTTCGGTCATTTCACGCACAGTCTGCCCAACATCGGCCTTCGAAGCATCAATAGTTTGGCTGAGGCCGAAGCTCTTAGCTATTGTAAGCCTCGCCGGATACAAATCGGAAGTAATCAC
>JBAWAI010000542.1:0-4448 GCA_049589215.1 Terriglobales bacterium
GCCCGTATTCGAAAGCCAGTACTGCTGAAGACGGCCTCCCGCACCCGGACTGCGGCGCTGCCGCACCGGGCGACAAGGTCAGTATAGACCCGGTTTCAAACCCGCGCAACGCGAGGCCGGGTTGTCACCGCAAGTTCCGGTCAAGCAGCAGGCAACCGCCAACTCAGCAATGATTGATCAAGAGTGAGAAATGAGAACTGAATAAAGAGCGCGATGAGCGATAACCCGATTAATCCCCTACGTTCGAGATCGAACATACCAAACCTCTCCAAGGTTGCAATACTGCCCGGTCACCCTCCACAAACCTTGGATACACCGAAATGCCGATGAATGAGACCCAGAACAACCGTATTCGCGAGCTGTGTTCATTGATTCAAGTTGAGCAAGACCAACAGAAGTTCGTGAAGCTTCTGCAGGAACTCAATCGCCTCCTGACCGAAAAGGGCTCTAATTCCGGAAACGATTTTCACCCGGACAACCGCAATGGCCACAAGAGCATTGGCGGCGAGCGCGGTCGGCCATGAGAGCATGAATTCCTCTCTCGCAACGCACATATTTTCAGCGACGTTCTACAGACGAGGCCTTAGTGTCAGCGGCTTTCTCTAAGGTTTTGCCTTAGTTTCTAAAGTAAGTCTCGCAACAGTTCAGTGACTCTGTCGCCCGGTGTACAGAATGGCTGGCCGCGAAAGCGGACGGCTTATTGCATCGAACTTGGCGTGAACATTTTGTCGCAGGAAAATCTAATCGCTCGAAGAATGACAAAGACCGACAACCCTTTTCCGGTTCGCCCCGGAGAACGTACCGATGCCGCCGGCAAAGCGATCGGCAACGTCATTCTGCTGTCGGTGCCCGACGCGGAATATGCCCTGCTACGTCCCGGCCTCGAACCGCTCGACTTGCCGCAATATCAAATTCTCCACGAGCCGGGCGAAAAGATCGACTATGCGTACTTTTTGAGCGACGGCATGGCCTCCATCGTTGCTCTCAACTCCGACGGCCGAAGCGTCGAGGTCGGAATTGTCGGCCGCGAAGGAATGGTTGGCATGCCGCTCATGATGGGCCTCCAGCGCGGAACCTTTCGCGCCATCATGCAAATGGCCGGCAGCGGCGTGCGCATCCGGACGAGCGTCTTTCTCGACGTTCTAGCCAGCACTCCAACCCTGAGCTTACGGCTCGGACAGTTCGCTTTGTTGCACGGAATGCAGACCGCCCAGTTAGCCGCCTGCAACCGGCTGCACGACATCGATCAGCGCCTGATTCGCTGGATCCTCATGTGTCAGGACCGCGTCGATTCGGAACTGCTTCCCCTGACCCATGAGTTTTTAGCCCAGATGCTCGGCACCGGCCGTCCCAGCGTAACGCTGGCCGCTGGAGTGCTTGAAGAATCCGGCCTGATCGAAAACCTGCGCGGCACGGTAAGAGTGCTGAACCGCAAAAATCTGGAAGCCGCCGCCTGCGAGTGCTACGGAGTCATCCAGCACTTCAACGGCAGGATGGGGCTGAAATAGGGCGCGAACAATGAGTTTCGGAATGAGTTCCGAGCCAGGGAAAGAAGCAGGGTAAGCTCGCGGCGCGAAACTCGCGGCTCGAAGCTCCTGTGGTGGGCCCGCCTGGATTTGAACCAGGAACCAACAGATTATGAGTCTGCTGCTCTAACCGTTGAGCTACGGGCCCGTCCTGCAAACATTTTACAGATTCACCGCGGCCCGCGACTCGTTGCCTGACTTTAACTGGCGGGCGTCGGAGGCGGGATCGGAATCGACGGAGTGATATTCGCGCCGCTGTTGATCAGGTCTTTCAATTCCTTGCTCGGCTTGAAGAACGGAATCTTCTTGGCCGGCACTTCCACGCGGTCGCCGGTCTTCGGATTGCGCCCGACCCGCGGCTTGCGCTGCCGCGTGCGGAAGCTCCCAAAGCCGCGGATCTCGATCTTGTCGCCCGCCCGCAACGATCGCACCACACTGTCAAAGATCGTCTCGACTATTACTTCACTGTCCTTGCGGGTCAGTTCCGCCAGCCGGGAAACTTCTTCGATCAGATCCGCCTTTGTCATAGCCTCTGCGCTCCAATTCTGGTTCTCAGTCGTCAGCTCTTAGTTTTCGCTGAAAGACGCCCACTGAAACTATAGCTGAGATTCCTTATAACCTTCTCAAATTTCAGGGGTTTTAGGCAAGTGGGGGAACGGATACCGCCAACCTGGGGGGTGGAGTAGATCACTCCCTTTCCGTCAGCCGGCCCGTACCTGGGGTTTCACTGAGAACTGACAACTGAAGACTATCTTCAGGGCCGATAGATCCACGTCTGCGCCGTCGCCAGGTCGCTGTCCGGATACCCGCCCGCAAGCAGCACGCTGCCGTCGCCGAGCTTGGTTTCACTCATGAAATGGCGGACGTCGGCCATCTCTCCTGCGGCGACCAAAAACTTTCCGCCGGCTGGATCGAAAACTTCCACCTGCCTGCTGCCACCGGCAATCAAAATCTTTCCCGAATCCAGCCGCACCGCCTCACCCGGCAGCTTGAAGCGGCCATCATTCAGCGGTGACGTCGGCGTGAATTTCCCCATGCGCGGATCGTAGATCTCGGCGCTATTCAACTGCCCGTGCCAATCGCGCTCGTCCGAGCCGCCGGCAATCAGCACACGGCCGTCGGCGAACCGGGCCGCGGTATGTTTGTAACGCGCCACTGATAGATTGCCCGTCTCCGTAAACTGCCGCGTCTTCGGATCGTAGATTTCCGCGCTCGCATTCACTCGCTCGCCGCGTCCGCCCGCGATCAGCACGCGGCCATCGCTGAGGAGAGTCGACGTATGCGCGATGCGCGCGTAGTGCATCGGCGCGACGGCCTGAAAACTATTGCTGGCCGCGTGAAAAATTTCAGCCGAAGCGATTCCACCGGGCGCGTCGTGATCCGCGCCGACCGTAATCAGCACATCGCCGTCCGCGAGCAGATTGGCATTCGGGCGCCCGCGCCGCGTGGTCATCTTCGGGGCCAGCAACGTGAACTTGCCGGTCGCCGGATCATAGAGTTCCGCCGAATCGCTAGCGCCGCGGCCGACCCACCCACCCGCTATCAGCACTTTGCCGGAACTTAGCAGAACCGCCGCTTGACCGACGCGCCGCTCATTCATCTGGCCCGTCTGGCGAAACTTGCCGGTCGCAGGATCGTAAAGCTCCGCCGACTTGTAAAAATCCTGATTGCGTCGCATGCCGCCCGCGATCAGCACCTTGCCATCCGGCAAGAGCGTCGCGGTGTGCCCGGAGCGAGGCTCGAGCATCTGCCCTGTTGATGTAACCGAGCCGACCTGAGGAGTTGGACGCGCGGACACGGATGCTCCAACCGCGAGTGCGACCACCGCAAAACTAACGACGAGAGAAACAGAGAGAGAAAAAAAGAGGGAAACATAGTGAGAAACGACGAGAGGCACCCGCGTCTGCTTCATAGCCATCCTCCACAGCACATAGACGCACTAGACAGGCAAGTGTTAGGTCGGTTTTATCATTAAATTACGGAATTTCCGGCTGGCTACTTCCACAGGTAATAAAACCCAACCTGCTGCTCCAGCAGCTTTTCGCGCGACGGCAGATAATCCGACACATCTCCAAACAGCAGATCCGCCAGCCCCGGACGTCGCTCCTTCGGCGGCCACACCAGCGACGGCTCACCGGAAATGTTTACCGAGCGCGCCGTGTCTTTCACCGCGCCCTCAAAGTCGGCAAGTTGGTCGATCAACTTCAGCGGCAGCGCCTGCTCGCCCGTCCAGACCTTTCCGTCCGCCAGCGCCCGAATGTCGTCGGCTTTCTCGTGCCGCCCATCGGCCACTGCCTCAATGAACTGGGTGTGCATGTTGTCGATCATGCCCTGAAAATATTTCTCTTCCGCCGGAGTCATCTCGCGCGTCGGGCTGCCCGTGTCCTTGAATTCGCCCGCCTTCATTGTGATCGCGTGCAGCTTCGCCCACTTCAGCAGTTCGCCGTAGTTCACCCACTCGGCGATCACGCCGATCGAGCCAATGATGCTGCCCTTATCCGCATATATTTTGTTGGTCGCCGATGCCACGTAGTACGCGCCGCTCGCGCCCACGCTCTCAATCGAAGCCACAATGCGTTTCTTCTTTTCGTCGCGGATGCGCTTGACCTCGCGATAAATCTCCTCCGACGCAGCCACTCCGCCGCCCGGCGAATTCACATGAATAATGATGGCCTTGATCGAATCGTCGTCCGCGAAGTCCTTGAGCTGCTTCACCACCTGCTTGGGCGAAATAATCACGCCGTCCAGGTCGACCACGCCAATCTTCGGCCCAAAGCCCGAAAACTCCTGGCTGCCCCCGCTGAAGCTGAAATAAACCAGCGTAATCACCGCGGCGACGAACAGCACAAACACTCCGCCGCCCACCAAAAACCAGATCCAGATTCGTGAACGCCCTTCAGCCATAATCAAAAGAGTGTAGCA
>JBAWAI010000543.1:0-19111 GCA_049589215.1 Terriglobales bacterium
ATCCTCGCCCGCAGCCATACACAAAAGCGAAAAAATAAGGACCTTTAGGTTGACGCGAAACCAATAAGCGGCTCTAGCCCCGAAAACAGCGCGAAGATGGAAAAACCTGACACCTGAGACCTGCCTGAGACCTGAGACCTGACACCTGACACCTGCCTTCAGTGGCTCTCCCCATCCCCCGGCGCCACATCGGGAGTATCAACCTTCCGCGCCACCGCCGTCATCGGCATCTCCGGAGCCGCTGGAAATTCCCCGGCGTCCTTCCCCGCCAGCGCCACGTTCATAAACTGCATCCAGATCGGCAGCGCCGCTCGCGCTCCCGTCTCTTTATCGCCCAATGATTTCTTCTCGTCATATCCCACCCACACCCCGCACGTAAGATTCGGCGAAAATCCCACAAACCACGCGTCCGTAAAATCGTTCGTCGTCCCCGTCTTTCCCGCCAGGGGATAAGGCATTTTCGCCGCCGCCACCGCCGTCCCGTGCAGCACCACCTCGTGCAACATCGCCGTCATGATCCGCGCCGTCCGCGACGAAATCGCATCCTTCGCATCCGAGTAATCCTCCTCCAGAATGCGGCCCTCATAGTCCGTCACCTTCGTGATATAGCGCGGCGCAACTCGCAGCCCATCATTCGGAAACACGCTGAACGCCGATGTCTGCTCCAGCGGCGTCACTTCCGCCGACCCCAGCGCCACCGGCAAATAAGCCGGAATATTTTCCGTCACTCCCATGCGGTGCGCATATTCGATCACCGTCTTGATCCCGATCTTGTCCGCCAGCTTGAGCGCCGGAATATTCCGCGACTGCGCCAGCGCCCGCCGCAAGGTAATCGTCCCCTCAAACTTCCCGTCATAGTTATGCGGGGTATACGGCCCCGACGCCGTCTGAAAAGTAATGGGCGCGTCCACGATCGTGTCGTCCGGCGAGCCGCCCTCGTCGATCACCGCCGTATAAACATAGGGTTTGAACGACGACCCCACCTGCCGCAGCGCCTGCGTGGCGCGATTGAATTTCGATAAATTAAAATCGCGCCCGCCCACCATCGCCTTGATCTCGCCGGTCGCGTTGTCGATCGCCACTAGCGCGCCCTCCACGCCCGAATCCTGCTCCAGGCTCACGTGCGCGCGGCCGCCCGCCTCCATCGCCAGCACCTTTACATAAACGATGTCGCCCACCTTCAGCAGAGAATCGAACTTCACCTTCCCTTTGAATGCCGGCCATCCCACCACATCCGCCGCGCCCAGTGCCGCCACATGCGTTCCAAAGTTGATCGAGGCCCCGGTCGCGCCAACCGCCGTCACCACCGCATGCACATAGCAGCCAACATCAACCTCATCATCCCAGTCTGAATCCACATACCGCTCGACCGGAATTCCATCCGCGACCACGTTCGCCAGTTTCCCGCGCCACCCATGCCGCCGCTCGTAAGCCGCCAGCCCGTCGAGCAGCGCCCCACGCGCCGCCTTCTGCAACTCCATATCGAGCGACGTATACACTCGCAGACCGCCCTCATGCACCTGATCTGACCCGTACTTCGCCTCCAGATACCGGCGATTCTCCTCCACATAATGCGGTGCCAGCGAATTCGGATCTTTCTGCAGGTTCAGCGCGATCGGCATCGCCTTCGCCGCCGCGGCCTGCGCCGCCGTGATCTTCCCGTCCTCCAGCATCGCGTTCAGCACCAGGTTGCGCCGCTTCGCCGACCGCTCCGGATGATTGATCGGCGAATAATATTGCGGAGCCTTCGGCAATCCCGCCAGCAGCGCGGCTTCTTCGAGCTTCAGTTGCTTGGCCGGCTTCGAAAAGTAATACTCCGACGCCGCCTCGAACCCGTAAGCTCCATGCCCCAGAAAAATCTGGTTGGCGTACAAAGTAAAAATCTGCGGCTTGGTAAATCGACGCTCGATCTGTATCGCCAGCAGCGACTCCTGCACCTTGCGATAAAACGATCTGTCCGGCGACAAAAATAAATTCCGCGCCAGCTGCATCGTCAAAGTCGAAGCCCCCTGCACCTTCCCGCCCGACTCAATATCGCGATACGCCGCTCCTACAATCCGCCAGAGATTAATTCCCGAGTGCGTGTAAAAATCCTTGTCCTCGATCGATACCAGCGCATCCCGCAAAACTTGCGGATAATCGTCATAAGAAGCCACCACCCGCCGCTGCAGGGAAAACGTCCCAATCACCCGCCCCGACCCGTCATAGAGCTCGGTTACCGAGCTCGGCCGGTAATGTTCCAGTTCTTCAACTTGAGGAAGGTCGGTGGAGTAAACCAGAATCAACCCGGAAGCGGCGCCGACAAAAGCAGCCAGCAGGACCAGCAATCCAATGAATCCGTACCAGACAAATTTCCGTCCGCCAATCTCAACCGGCGCCGGATGCTGAATCACAACTTTCATGCAGGGATAGCCTGAGCATAGCTCAAAAAGCTGGCAATAGGGATGGTCGCCGAAAGCCAGTCGCGGCGGCGAGATCGCGAACAATCTGCGCGAACCCGTCCACTCGCCCGCTCACGTCAGTTACCGGGAGATCCAGTGGCTCGATGAAGCAATTTTGGCGGAACCGCGTACTCGGTATGAAGGTGCATTTGCCAGCGGCCGTCGCGGCGCACCCAAACGGTAGATATATTTGTATCGCCGGACGCAGTGTCCCCTCAGGTTCTTGCGCGGAAAAAACCGTCTTGCGCTACGCTACTCCCCAATCACTCCCAGCCGCACGCCCTTCAGTTTTCCTGCGTCAAACCAGGCCACCTTCTGCCCGAACCAGGTCTTCGTGCCGCCAAGCTTGTACTTTTTCACGGCCGCCGCAAAGTCTCGACCGTTCAGCAAAAAAGCCACCGGCGATTCGCCAAACTTGCCGATCCGTTCCGAAATCCATCCCGCGCCGGACACCAGAATCACCGGCTCTCCCGGAAAGTACGCCATCTTTCCCCAATCCTTTTGCGATTCCATAATCGGGTCGGTCCAGCCGTACGCCTTGCGAAACAGCGCAATCGAAGCGTCAAGATTACTGACGCCGATCACAACATTCTCCACGCCTGCAACCGGCGCTCCCTGCGCCGCCGCCGAGGTCTGCACCCGCCACGCGCGCGGCGTCTGGTCTTCAATTACAAATGGCAGCAACGAACCGCGTGTGCCCGACCCAACTCCCGCCGTCGTCCACTCCACCGACATGCCATCCGGGCGTTTCCGGCTTCCGTGCTCGGGCGCGGTAACCGGGATGCCAGCCTTCTTCAGCCGGTCCACTTCTTGCAGCAATACGTTCGTGCCCACTGCCCATGCGCAACTGACCGCATCCTGCCCCATAAAATTGGCCCATTCGGAACCCGTCGTCACCCCCGGTTTCACCGGCGCGATCAACTCGATATAAGTCCCATCATCAAAGCCAACCGCCGCCATCTGGGTCACCCCGTTGCCATGCGGCCCGCCGAAATCCGGAGTCAGGCCGACATCGGTGAACATCTGCCGCAGCGTCTCCAGATTCGACCCGCAGATCGAAACGTGATCGAGTTCCAGAATCGTGTCCTTCGCCGGTTGAGCTGTTGCCAACATTGAAAACAGCATAAACACAAACGCCGCGGCGGAGAAGCGGCAAGCCATGGGGGAATTCCGCCTGCGCATGAGGGACCTCCAGATTTAAAAACAGATGGTACGCCAACAACGGCGAGATAGGAAAAGATTTCGGCAAGACCCTGTTCAGGCACAGCTGAGTTGCCGATGTACGCTAAAGAAATGGCACATCAGAATTCAACAGCGCCTTCGATCGACGTAAATCAACTCGGCCAAGAAGTGCGTATTAAGAAATGGCTGAATGCCGGAGAGACAATCGAACTCCATGATGAACGTGACCACATCGTCGCGCGGATTATTCCCGCGCACGAGGATGAGGCGTCGCTGAAAAAACGCGCCGCCGAAAATCTCCGGAAAAAACCAACCCGCCGAAAAGCAAAATCCTGACATGCTCTGCTTCCGTTCCTTCGGAGCCTGTTGCATCTTCCGTCTCGCCGCCAATCCAAACGCTTGGGAAATCCTGCTTCGAAGACCCGCGCGTTCGGGCCAGAAAACTAAAAGCAATGTAAACTATTGTTTATACAGTATTTATCTATTGTTATATATTGCTACTCGATAGTATATATTTATATTAATGCCATTAAGCATCAAAAGCGAAGCCACCGAAAAGCTTGCCCGCCAAGTAGCCAGCGAAACCGGCGAGTCTCTCACCGTAGCCATTCAAAAGTCGCTCGAAGAACGTCTCGCTCGCCTCAAGCGCCAGGGCAGAAGCCATCTGCTCGCCAGTCAGATTAGCGATTTGCTCCGACGCGTTGATGCACTCCCCATTCTCGATCCTCGCTCCGCGAACGAAATCCTCGGCTACGACAACGACGGCCTTCCCCGTTAGCCACCCATGGTCATCGACACCTCCGCTCTCGTCGCCATCTTCCTCGGAGAAACCGAGCGCGATGCATTTGTAGAGCACATTCTTCACGCTGATACAAAGTTACTCTCGGCGGCGAACGCGCTGGAGACAGGCATGGTGCTCGAAGCCAAGCGCGGCGAAGCGGCGGGACGGGAGTTCGATTTATTCGTCGTGCGCGCTCAACTGGAAGTGGTTCCGGTGGATTCCGACCAGGTGGAAATTGCGCGCTCCGCCTGGCGCAAGTACGGCAAAGGAAGACATGCGGCGGCCCTGAACTTCGGGGACTGCTTTGCCTATGCGCTGGCTAAATTCTCAGGGCAAAAATTGCTGGCCAAGGGAGAAGACTTTCGCTTCACGGACGTGGAACTCATATAAGTGTTTCGAAGTTGAGCGCCGTCGCGCCAGCAACTTCGTGATTCGAGTCAACGGCCACAAATCTCCGCTACTCTTCCTCTTCCTTCACATCGCCCCTCAGCGCCTTCGCCTTCTCAATAATTTTCTCCTGCAACTGCGCCGGCACAATATCGTAATGGTGCATCTCCATGTTGAAGCTGCCCCGACCCTGCGTCATCGACGTCAGATCCGCTCCATAAGTCAGCATCTCCGCCATGGGAGCCTCGGCCTTCACAATCGTGTTGCCGCCTTTGTTGTCCATGCCCTGAATGCGCCCGCGCCGGCTGTTCAAATCACCCATGATCGTGCCCGCGAACTCGTCGGGCACGGTGATCTCAACGTGCATCACCGGCTCCAGCAGCGTCGGCTTGGCCACTTCCATTGCCTTCTTGAACGCGATCCGTCCCGCCATCTGGAATGACAAATCGTTCGAATCCACGTCGTGGTACGACCCGTCATAGAGGACGACCCGAAAATCAACCATCGGAAATCCCGCAAGATAGCCGCGGGCCGCGGCGTCCTTGATTCCCTTCTCGACCGGCGCAATATAGTTCTTCGGAATCGCCCCGCCGAAAATATCGTTGACGAATTCAAACTCACCGCCCCGCTGCAGCGGTTCCACTCTGATCTTGCAATCGCCATACTGGCCGTGGCCGCCCGTCTGCTTTTTATGCCGCCCCTGCACATCAGCCTTCCCGCGAATCGTCTCGCGATACGGCACCTTGGGAGCCTTCAACACCACCTCGGCGTGATACCGCTTCTTCATCTTCGATACGACAACTTCAATATGCTGCTGTCCCGTCCCCGCAATCAAAAATTCCTTCGTCTGCGGATCGCGGAAGAATCGCAGCATCGCATCTTCTTCCATCAGCTTGTGCAATCCCACTCCAAGTTTGTCTTCGTCGGACCGCGTCTTCGGCTCGATGGCAAACGTGATCGCCGGCTCCGGCAGCTTCACTGCCGGATACTGAATCGGCGCATTCTTGTCGCCCAGCGTATCTCCGGTCAGCGTCTCTTTCAGCTTCGCCACCGCGCCGATATCGCCGGCATGCAACTCCGCAATCGGAATCGTCTGCTTCCCCTGCATCGCCCAGATGTGCGCGAACTTTTCCGCCGTGCTGCGATTAAAATTCTGCAACGTCGCATCGTTCTTCAAAACGCCAGAAAACACTTTGAAATATGAAATGCGCCCGGCAAAAGCATCCGACACGGTCTTAAAAATAAATACTGAAGCCGGTTCATTGTCCGTTATCTGACGCGCCGCCGGAGTCCCGTTGCCGCTCGGTTGTCCCGTAACCGCGTGGTGCTCGCTCGCTGCCGGGGTGTAATCGACAATAAAATCCATCAGCTCGTCGACGCCAATATTTCCCAGCCCCGACGTAAACAGCACCGGAAACAACTTGTCCTCTCGAATCGCCTCATGCAGCGCCGGCACCAGATCCTCTTCCGGAATCGTTCCCTTCTCGAAGTACTCTTCCATCAACTCGTCTTTGCCCTCGGCGACAAGTTCCACCAGCCGTTCGTGCGCTTCCTTTGCCGCGTCGGCCACGCTCGCCGGAATCGGTCCTTCCTTGCCCTTGCCGCTCCCGCCCATCTCATACGTATAAGCCTTCATCCGCACCAGGTCGACAATCCCGCTCAGATTCTTCTCGCTTCCAATCGGAAGTTGCAGAGGAGTAACCGCGCGCCCAAACGCCTTGGTCAGCGACTCCAGAGTGCGCGTCGCATCGGCGCGCTCGCGGTCCATGCGGTTCACCACGATCATGCGCGGCAAGTTGACCTCTTCGCAGTACGCCCAAACCCGTTCGGTCACGACCTCCACGCCCGCCACGCCGTCCACCACCACCAGCGCCGCGTCCACTACCGGCAGCACCATCTTCGCCTCGTGGACGAACATGTTGAACCCCGGCGTATCCAGCAGATTGATCTTCGTCTTTCCCCACTCGACAAACGCCAGCCCCGTCGCAATCGACATCTTGCGGAAAATTTCTTCCTCGTCGTAATCGGTGGTCGCGGTGCCGTCATCCACGTGCCCGAAACGCTGCGTGGCGCCGCTCGTTTGGAGCATGGCCGATACCAGGGTTGTCTTGCCCGCATGGCCATGCCCGATCAAGGCAAGGTTGCGGAGATTGACTCCTTCGTAAACTTTCACCGTTTGTCTCCTTCGGCAGGCTTTCGGGAAGATGCGCTACGGCCCAGAAGAGATGAGGACGGAGCCGGGGTCCCCCGCAAGCCCGGTTTTGGCTTGCTGGGGGTGGAGGTGCAAGCCAGCCCAATGCCTGCAAAAACAGTGATGCTACCACACGGCTTTAGGAGGCCTCAAGGATAAGGATAGGCTCCATTTGCCACCCATCCATCATTTCGCATGCACGAACTCCGCCAGCGGTATGACTTCCACTTTCTTCGCCAGTGAATACCTCTTCGCACCCGGATACAACACGCATAGCCGGTCGAGCTTGAGGTCGTCGAGCGCAATCCGCATCGAGGGCGTCATTGCCGGCGCATCGGCGCGTTTGCACTCGATTCCGATGCGGCGACCATCCTTGAACAAAAGCATGTCCAGCTCCGCTCCGTTGTGTGTCGCCCAGTAATAAGCCTCGTCAGGACGGAACGACTTCAGAACCTCCTCCACCGCGTAGCCCTCCCACGATGCTCCAACCTTCGGATGAAACTCCAGATCCCGTTGATTGGCAATCCCCAGCAACGCATGAAGCAGTCCGCTATCGCGCACATACACCTTCGGCGCTTTGACCTGCCGTTTCCCAAGATTCTCAAACCAGGGCGGCAACTGCCGGACCATGAACACATCCGCCATCAGATCAAGATATCGACGCACGGTGGGCTCGCCCACGCTTAAGGCGCGAGCCAACTCGGCTCCGTTCCAGATCTGCCCATGATAATGAGAGATCATGTTCCAGAAACGCCGCAGCGCAAGCGCCGGAATCGTAATACCAAGCTGCGGCAAATCGCGCTCAAGGAACGTCTGGAGGAACTGACGTCTCCAGGCCAGCGAGTCCGCCTCGTTTCGCGCCGTATAGGCCAGCGGAAATCCGCCTCTCAACCAGTGACGGCCTTGCGCTGCCGCTCCCAGATCTGCGAGTCGAAAACCCTCCAGGTAGACAGTCTCGAGACGCCCGGCAAGAGTCTCCGATGGCTGACGCAGCAGGTCGGGCGATGCGCTTCCGAGAACGAGAAACCGCGCCGGGAGCGGTCTGCGATCAGCCAGCACGCGGAGGAGCGGGAAAAGATCCGGACGCCGCTGGATCTCGTCGATCACCACCCACTTCTTCAGCGGACGAAGCGCCGTGTCAGGCTCCGACAACCGCGCGATGCTCCGCGGATCCTCCAGGTCAAAGTAGTTCAGGGAGTCCGGCGGCACGATCTCGCGCGCCAGGGTAGTCTTCCCGCATTGCCTCGGTCCAAGCAAGGCGACAACTCGGCTGCGCCGTAACGCGGTCCGGACGAGCGTAATGTCGGCCATGCGGACAATCATGCCGCAATTATACACCATGAAATTCTAACGCTCACCGTTAGATTTTCATGGTACCCAACACTCGCACCACATCAAGATCATCGCATCGAAAACAGCTGCCGCAGCCGTCTTCACAGTGCCGCCGCCTTCTCTGCGATCAGCCCCGCAATCCGCTTCACAAACTCCGCCGCTCCCATATCTTCAGTCTTCTCTTTCCCGCGAGTCCGCACGTTCACGTTACCGGATTCTGCCTCTTTATCCCCGACCACCAGCAGGAACGGCACCTTCTGCATCGCATGCTCGCGGATCTTCGCGTTCATCTTCTCGTTGCGCGCATCCACTTCCACGCGCACCCCCGCGCCCCGCAACTGCGCCGCCACTTTCTCCGCGTACTCCACATGCCGCTCCGCAATCGGAATCATCACCACCTGCACCGGCGACAGCCACACTGGAAACGCTCCCGCGTAGTGCTCGATCAGCACGCCAAAGAATCGTTCCACCGATCCATACAGCGCCCGATGCACCATGACCGGCTGTTTGCGCGTGCCATCCTCCGCGACATATTCAAGATCAAATCGCTGCGGAAGGTTGAAGTCGAACTGCACCGTCGAAAGCTGCCACAAACGCCCGATCGCATCGACCAGCTTGATATCGATCTTCGGGCCGTAAAACGCGGCCTCGCCCGGAATCACCTTGTACTCAATATTCAATTCCCGCAGAACTTTTTCGAGCGAACCCGTCGCCCGGTTCCACTGTTCCTCACTGCCGACAAAGTTTTTGCGGTCGTTCGGATCCCACGTCGAAAGCTCAGTTTGAAATTTGTCAAATCCGAAATCCCGCAGCACATCGCGTGCAAACTCCACGCAATCCGCAATCTCCTTTTCGATTTGGTCCGGAGTGCAGAAAATATGCGCGTCATCCTGCGTAAATCCGCGCACGCGCAGCAACCCATGCATCACTCCCGACCGCTCATATCGATACACAGTCCCCAACTCGCCCAGCCGCACCGGCAAGTCGCGATACGACCGCAACGAATCCTTATAAATCAGAATGTGCCCCGGGCAGTTCATCGGCTTCAGCCGGTACTCGGCATCATCCAGTTCCATCGCGTCAAACATATTCTGCGCGTAATAGCCCTCATGCCCCGAGGTCTGCCACAACTGTTTGCGCATCACGTGCGGCGTGTACACCAGCGAATACCCGCGCTTCACATATTGCTCCCGCATCCAGTCTTCCATCTCCTTGCGAATAATCCCGCCCTTGGGATGCCAGAAGATCAGCCCCGGCCCGGCCAACTCCTGGATCGAAAACAAATCGAGCTGCTTGCCGAGTACGCGGTGATCGCGCTTCTTCGCCTCTTCAATCGAATTCAGGTAAGCGTCGAGGTCCTTCTTCGAAAAAAACGCCGTCCCATAAATTCGCTGGAGCTGCGGATTCTTCTCATCCCCTAGCCAGTACGCCCCCGCAATATTCAGCAGCTTGAACGCCTTGATCTTCCCGGTCGAAGGCAGATGCGGCCCTCGGCAGAAATCTAAAAACTTGCCGGTCTTATAAATCGAAATCCTCTCATCGGGCTTGGTGAATTGCTCGATGAAATGGCACTTCATGAAATCGCCTTCGTTCTTGAATCTCTCCAACCCTTCGGTGCGCGCCACAAACTCGCGGGCATAAGGCAGATTCTGCTGCACCAACTCCTGCATTTTCTTTTCGATCTTCTCCAGATCCTCGGGCGTAAACGGAGTCTCCCGATAAAAGTCGTAAAAGAATCCGTTCTCGGTTGCCGGCCCGTGTCCGAGCTTGGTCTCAGGAAAAAGTTCGAGCACCGCCGCCGCCATCAAATGCGCGGACGAATGCCGGTAAACCTCCAGCGCCTCCGGATCCCTATCGGTCAGAATCCGCAGATCGGTATCCTTCTCGAGCGGCCGCGTCAAATCGATCAAATTCCCATTCGTCTTCGCCGCCAGCGCCGCATCGGCCAGCCGCGGGCTGATCGACTTCGCCACGTCCAGCGCGGTCGCGCCCTTCGCAACTTCCCTGGTGCTCCCATCAGGCAACTTCACATGAATGCTGTCAGACATAGCTGAACCTTTTCTTATTCGTTGAATCTTTTAAGTTTAAGAGACTGCAATAGGAGGGTCAAACGTGACGCAGCCCGGCGCGAACTAGCTTCGGGGTCCCCGGTGCATGACCAGCGCGCAGAGTGCGCCCCCAACGGATGTGAGAATCAGTGCGATGACCAGTGATCTCGCCAATCCTGCCGGAGTAAACATCTCGCTGATGGTTGTTTGAAATTGTGGCGAGGTCGTGTCGATCCCAAATTTTTGGACGATCTGTACCAGCGAATCAGTACATTCCTTTTGAGCGTGCAATAAAATGATGGGAATAATAAAGACCGAGTTGAGCGCAAACAGAACCAACCCCGAAGCTGCTCCCAGTCGCACGCCGATCCCGGTGGGCGGATAGTGCCCGGTCTTGCGCCGGTAGAAATAAACCGAGAGCGACCCAGTCAGCACAATGCCAAGCACCGGAATCATCCCAAGGAAGGTTCCTATCGCTCCAGCTTTGAGCGCCGAGCGCATCGCGGCACGTTGATCGAATAACCCTGATTGCGTCGGAAGGGATTGACCGAAGTCGCTGGCTTCGGAGTGTTGAACCGCTGCATCCACCGCATCGCTGGCGGGCGCAGCAATTTCCGCCGCCACCGCCATCTGCACGTGAATCTGTGGCGCGCGGCATTGCGGACAAAACGGCCGCCCGTCTTCAACCGCGGCCCCACACTTTTCGCAGGAATGTTCCACTGATGTGAAGCTAACGCAGAATCAAAGCCGGCGGCAACTCCAGCCCCCTCAAATCGTGCCCTCTTTCCCCGTCTGCATGCGGATATAAACCAGCGCAAAGCGCGCGCCTTTCCCGCTCGACTTCACCGCCACGATGTGCTGATTCCCTTCCGTCCCAACTTTCAGCTCCAGTCCATCGCTCGAATTGCCGTTGCCGCACGCCACCGGCCGCTGCAAATCGTCCTTACCGTTGCTGTTGACGTGCCCGCCACTGCTGTACTCGCCGCGGCACTGAATCGGCTTCCCGTACTTTTGCAGTTGCTTGTCGTAATACGCCGTTATCTTGTCGGGCGCGTCATCGGACAGAAATTCCCCCGCCACCACCTTCAACTGAAATCCGGGGAATGACAGGTTCACGTTCGCGCTCTTCTCGTCGCTGCTGTCGTCTTTCGGCGCGGGCTTTGCTCCCGGATACACGTCCAGACCCGTGTCGCGCATGTCGGCGTTCTCGCTTACGTGCAGGTCGCCCACTGGCGATTGGATGTCCACTCGTTTCGATCCATCCTTCTCGCCATTCTTGTCCACGTTGATGCTGCACGCCGCCAGCACGCATAGCGCCAACAGCAGACAGCCGAGCGCCCATCCCGAAATTGTTTCACAGCTAGCCTTTTCGCCTTCAAACTTCTTAGTTCTGAACATGCGTAGAACCTCCTGAAGCCGCACGGGCAGGGCGTTCCAGCCCCTCGTCTCGGTTTGCTATGCCCGGAATCGTAACGGGCAGATGACCACCAATCGGAATCTCGCCAAACAGAGCCTTCACAGCCGCCGTCTCTGAAACCGTCGCATTTGAAAACGCGCAAACATAATTCTCAATCGCGGGAAAATCCGCGATCACATACGGATTGCCCATCGCCAGAACAACCGTGTGAGCAGCTGCCCGATCCAGAACCGCCTTCAGCACGCTCGCGCTGGCATCGTCCATTGACACCGTGTTCTTCACGCTCTCACCTGATCGCACCGCTTTACCCGCCGTCGGAATCGCATACACCGCCGCCACCACATGTTCCGCCGCTTCCACCGCCGCAGTCACCGCCGGCATCATGCCCGCCGCCGACCGCGGATCGATATAAATAATGTGCGCATCCGGCACCCGCGCCAGAATCTCGCGCGCCAGCACCCGCCCAGACTCGGTGCGCATATCGTCCGAAAAAATCACCGCAACAATACGATTCTGCGCCTCTGTCACTGACTGATACGGAAGTCCTGCCCGCGGAGTTCCCAGTCTTAACATAGGAATCTCGTGCCCGTTGTCCCGAACCAGCGTAATCGCCTCATCCGCAATACGTTGCCCCACCGCCAGGTTCTCCGGAGCCCCCACCAGCCGCTCCAGCTGATTCACTTCCACCAGCCGATTTTTGTTCAGTCCCAGCGCAGCCTTCAGCTCCAGAATCCGCCGCACCGACTCATTCAGCCTCTCCCGGCTAATCTCGCCGCTCTTCACCGCTTGCAGCATATCGCGATAGCTCGCGTCCAGGTCCGCCGGAATAATCAGCAGATCGTTCCCCGCCTTGAACGCCTCCACCGCCGCCCGTCCCACGTCGCTCGCATAGAGTCGCGTCAACGCCCCCATATCGAGCGCGTCCGTCACCACGACGCCCTTGAATCCCATCTCTTCTCTAAGCAGCCCGGTCACCACCGCCTTCGAAGTCGTCGCCACCCGGTTCGGTTCCGCGTCCAGCGCCGGCACCGTCACGTGCGCCACCATCACCGCATCCACGCCCGCCGCAATCGCGCGCTTAAAAGGAGGCAGTTCCACCGACTCCAGCCGCGCCCGGTCGCCCGTCACCTGCGCCACGCCGAGATGTGAGTCTGTCCCAGTGTCGCCGTGCCCAGGAAAATGCTTGGCCGTCGTCAGCATCGCGCCTTCATGCGCGCCTTTGATGTACGCCGCCACGAAATCGCCCACCTGCTCCGGATCGCCGCCAAACGAACGCGTATTAATGATGGGATTCGCCGGATTCGAATTCACGTCGGCGTCGGGAAAGAAATTCCAGTGCACTCCAATCGCGCGCGCCTCGAGCGCCGTGATCCGTCCAAACTCCTCGGCATTCTCCGGCTTTCCGGTCGCGCCAAACGCCATGGCATGGGGAAACACGGTCGTCCCGTTCAGTCGCATGGAGACGCCGCGCTCAAAGTCCGCCGCAAAAATCAGCGGCAGCTTCGAAGTCTTCTGCAAGCGGTTCAACAACTCCGCCGCCTCATACGGCTGGCTCTTCAGGAGCAGCGGCCCATCCGTCGGCACCGTCATGCCCATCGACCCGATGTGATACTTGCGAACTTTCTCGCGCAGGTCCACCCAGATCGGATCGGCATCATTCATGAACTGCACCTTCGCCCAGATCATGAAGAGTTGTCCAACCTTCTCTTCATTCGACATTCTGCGCAGCGTTCGATCCGCCCACGCTCGCCCCGCCTTGTCGAGATGGATCGGCCGCGGCCGCGCCAGATGTTCTTTCGCGGCGACAGCATCTTTATTACTGCTTTTGTCTTTGTCGGTAGCGGAGCCGCCGGCTGCGCAGAAGATGAACACAAAAGTAAACGCAGCGCGCAGGCAGAGTCGCAACATGCGAATGACGATAACAAATTTGGGGCTGTGCAACTTAGGTTTCTGAGCCGGCTACTTCTGCGGCACCACCGACTTCAAATATGCCACCACCGCCTTCGCGTCCGCCTCGCTCATGCGAAACGGCATCATCGGAAAGCGCAGCTCTTTCCCGTTCGTCCAAACGCCCGTCGTCAGCAGCTTAACCATATCCGCGTCGCTCGCCGGAGGATTGCCTCCAATCCTCGGCGCAATCAGCGGCCAGTTACTCATCACTCCGTTCGCCGGCGCCCACAGCACCGGAGCCCCTTGCAGCCACCGGCTGTGATCGAGATTTCCGCTGCCGTCGCGCGGAGTGTGGCATTGGACGCACATCGCCACGCCCTCCACCAGATATTTGCCGCGCGCCACCTCGCCGCCGCTTTCAGGCGCGCTCTTCGCAGCCGCCGCCTTACGCGACTGCGCGTGCGCAAATGGCGTGACGGTCAACCCACAAATCAACGCCAGCAGAAATGCCTGCGATGCAGATGTCTGAAAGAATGTCTGGAAGATTCGAGCACGGCAACCGTTTCGATTCATGAGCCAATCATTCGGCTCAGGCAACTCTCGTGTCAAGTGGATTTCAAATCAGCTCTAAATTTGAAGACTACAAAAGACTGGCCCTAACAACCGCGCTCGCCGCATTTTGCACTGCAGCCTCATCGCCAAAACCCGCCAGCCAATGCACCTCGGGCTCGCGCCGAAACCACGTCATCTGCCGTTTTGCATAATTGCGATGCGCCTGCTGCGCCGCCCCAAGCGCCGACTCCCGATCCAACTCGCCGCTCAGAACCTGCATGGCCTGCCTGTATCCAAGCGAAGAGAGCGGCCGCGCCGCCGCTCCATATTTCGCCAGCAGCGCTTCAGTTTCGGCAATCAGCCCCTCGTCAAACATTCTGGCAGCGCGTTCATTGATGCGCGCATAAAGCGCCTCGCGCGCCGGATTCAGCCCCAGGCGCAAAATGCGAAAACCCTCCAGCGGATCGCGCCCATCGCGCCAAAGTTCAGTCATCGGCTGCCGCGCGGCCAGGCACACTTCAACCGCCCGAATCACCTTCGGAACATCGTTCGCGTGAATGCGCTCCGCCGCCTCCCCATCCAGCCGCCCCAGAATGCGGTGCAGATATTCGCTCCCCCGCCCCGCCACGCGCAGTCGCAATCTCGCGCGCAGCGCCTCCGACCGTTGCGGTCCCGCAAACAGGCCTTCCAGCATCGCCCGCAAATACAGCCCAGTGCCGCCACTCACAATCGGCAAATGCCCGCGCCCGGCGATCTCGCGCGCCGCCTGCCGCGCCTGCCGCGCATATTCACCGGCGGTCACATCGCTCAGCGGATCGACAAAGTCAACCAGATGATGCGCGACTTCCCCGCGTTCGGCGCGCGTCGGCTTCGCGGTCCCAATCTCAAACTCGCGATACATCGCCACCGAGTCGCAGTTGACGATCTCGCCACGGAATTTGCGGGCCAGAGAAAGCGCCAAGGCAGTCTTGCCGCTGGCAGTCGGTCCAAGCGCAACGACCAGCAGCGGCAACTTCGGCAACGGCAACTTCGCCGCCAACTCAGATGTCCGCTCCGGTTTCAAATCCGGGATTGACTCGGACGACCTCAGCGCGCGCTCCAGCGAATGTATTGCCAGTACCGCACAACCGTCACGATCAAGAGCACCAGCGCGATCACCAGCAGTCCGCTGGCCTCGGCCGCATAGCCGGCATGGCGGTGCCGAAGTTTATCCTCGGCGGCCGGCTTCGAAGGAGTAGGGGCAGGCGTTGCCACGCCGACATTGTAGACCCGCCGCGCCACCCGCGCTATTCGCCGAGCCAGCCCGCGGAAAAACGCTGTTTTTGGGTGCCGCAGGTTGGTTGTACTTGCTTTTGGGTGGCGCAGCGGTTCACCGAGAGGGGGAATGCTTTAGGGTGGCGCAGCGGTTCACCGCTGCGATCTCCGCCGCGTTTTTGAATGCGGCTTTAGCCGCCGTGGGCGCGGCTCACGCTCCGGAACGACTTTCTCCGCAACTTCGGCAGCCGCGCACTTCGCTGCTCGCTACTTCCGCCCTCCGCAAGGCCCGCGCGCCCCTCCTGTTAAAATCGACGTGTCCCCATGGAAGCATCCCGCATTCGCAATTTTGCGATCATCGCGCACATCGATCACGGTAAATCCACGCTCGCCGACCGCCTGCTGGAGCTGACCGGTTCGCTCGCCATGCGCGAAATGCAGGAGCAGGTCCTCGACGCCATGGACCTCGAGCGCGAGCGCGGCATCACCATCAAAGCCCACGCCGTTCGCATGGTCTACCAGGCGCAGGACGGCCTCACCTACCAACTCAACCTGATCGACACTCCCGGCCACGTCGACTTCTCCTACGAAGTCTCGCGCTCACTCGCCGCCTGCGAGGGCGCGCTTCTCATCGTCGACGCCTCACAAGGCGTCGAAGCCCAAACTCTGGCCAACTCCTATCTCGCCATCAATCACGGCCTGGAAATCATTCCCGTCATCAATAAGATCGACCTTCAGAGCGCCGACATCCCGCGCACCAAAGAGATGATCGAAAGTGCCGTCGGCCTCGATGCCACCGACGCGCTCCTCATTAGCGCAAAAACCGGACAAGGCGTGCCCGACGTCCTCGAAGCGATCGTCAAACGCATCCCGCCGCCCAAGGGCAACCCCGCGCGGCCTTTGCAGGCGCTGCTCTTCGATTCCTGGTTCGATCCCTATCGCGGCGTCGTCGTGCTCGCCCGCGTCTTTGAAGGCACGCTCAAGCTCGGCCAAAAAATCCGCTTCTGGTGGAACGGCCGCACCTTTCAGGTCGAAGCGCTCGGCGTGCTCACGCCCAAGCCGGTGGTCATCGATCAGCTGGTCGCCGGCGAAGTTGGATTCATCATCGCGAACATAAAGAATGTCGCCGACACCAAAATCGGCGACACCATCACCGACGACGAGCGCCCCTCAATCGAACCCCTGCCCGGCTTCGAAGAAATCAAGCCCATGGTCTTCGCCGGCCTCTACACCGTCGACGCGCACGAGCACACGCAACTGCGCGAGGCGCTCGAAAAATTAAAGCTCAACGACTCCTCTTTTTTCTTCGAGCCGGAAAGTTCAGTCGCCCTCGGATTCGGCTTCCGCTGCGGCTTTCTCGGCCTTCTCCACATGGAGATCATTCAGGAGCGCCTCGAGCGCGAATACAATCTCGACCTCATCACCACCGCGCCCGGCGTCCGTTACATCATCCACAAAACCGACGGCGTAACGATCGAAGTCGACAATCCCTCGCGCTGGCCGGATACCAGCGAGATCGCCAAAGTTGAAGAGCCAGTCATTCTCGCCGTCATCCTCACCAACGAAGAATACGTCGGCGGAATTCTGAAGCTGGTCGAAGAAAAGCGCGGCAAGCAAAAAAGTTTTGAGTACGTCAGCGCCTCCCGCGTCATGCTGCAATACGAGCTGCCGCTGAACGAAATCGTTCTAGATTTTTACGACCGTCTGAAGTCGGTCTCGCGCGGCTACGCGTCTCTCGACTATCACCTCTCCGGCACCTGGGAATCTCCCATGGCCAAGCTCGACATCATGGTCGCCGGCGAGCCGGTCGATGCCCTCTCGACCATCATCCACAAAGATTTCGCCTACGAGCGCGGCCGCGCCCTCGCGACTAAGATGAAAGAACTAATCCCTCGCCAGATGTTCGAAGTAGCCATCCAGGCGGCCATCGGCGCCAAAATCATCGCCCGGGAAACCGTCCCCGCGATCCGCAAAAATGTCCTCGCCAAATGCTACGGCGGTGACATCACCCGCAAACGCAAACTCCTCGAAAAGCAAAAAGAGGGCAAGAAGCGCATGAAGCGCATCGGCCGAGTAGACATTCCGCAGGAAGCATTCCTGGCCGTCCTCAAGGTCGGAGAAGGCAGCAACTAGTTCTTCTCGCGCGGGAAAATTATTCGCGGGAGAAATACCGGGAAAAGATTCAGCTAAGAGATCTGGATAGAAATTGAAATAACCAATCGGCCCGCTACCGAAAAGAGGTTCGTATGACCCGCGCCATAACGTTCATGGCAATTCTCGCCGCTTCCTTCACAATTGCGTTCGCGCAGGATGGGGTTATGACCCCCAAGCCTCCGTCCACCCGCCCGCGCAGAATTCGCGTTTCCACGGGCGTGATGCTCGCCATGGTCGAGCACAAACCTATGCCGGTTTACCCCGACGAAGCCATGACAAAGGGTATTCAGGGAGATGCGATCTTCAAAGTCGACATTGATGAAACAGGCAAGATCGTTTCGACCGTCCCGATTGATGGCGATCCGCTTCTCATCGCGGCCAGCGTGGAAGCCATGCGTGATTTTAGTTTTCGCCCCTACCTGCTGAATGGAACGCCGACAAACGTGGAGACCGTTTTAGGCTTTCGCTTCGCAGTACAAAAGAGCACAAACGGCGTTAACGGGCGGGTAGATTGCATGCAGCCGGGAGAGATGCCAGCAACACTAAAAGAACGGCCTGAGTTTAGGGGCGGCTCAGAGACTTCCGATGGCAAACTGATCCTTAATGCGCGCCAATTATCCGGCCCCGAGCCAAAACTACCGCCCGATTTGTCCGGCAAATCAGGATCGGTGTATCTGACTATCACCATCGGCGAGGACGGCAAGGTTCAGGATGTGAAGGTCGTTGGCGGCGACGAACCTTTCATCGCTCCCGTAGTGGAAGCGGTGAAACAGGCTGTCTACGAGCCGCGGTTAGTTGATGGAAAGCCTTCGTCGAAAAAATAGAGGCGAGCTACCACTTCGGCCCCAGACGCTGACGGGAGCCGCTCTTCGAGGCGCTCTGCTATGTGACTGGCTTAAGACCAATGGCCGGACTCCAGCCCAAACAACCAGCGCATGAAGCGCATCGGCCGAGTAGACATTCCGCAGGAAGCATTCCTGGCCGTCCTCAAGGTCGGAGAAGGCAGCAACTAGTTCGCGCAAAAACAACGAAGGCATGCACTACTAAGTCACCGCCAAGGTATGCGCCACCACCAAATCTCGCACCACCGTGGGAGAGCGGCCCTTTAGGGCCGCGTAGAATCATGTGAAATGAAGTAGGGCTTTAGCCCCGGCGCAAGAGCCTACGGCCGAGTCACCACTTGATTCGCAGCGGTAGGCAGCACAAAATTTACGCCGTTCGCGCGATTGGCCGCAGTCGTGGCAGCAATGTCGAGCGCCGAGAGCTGAATATCCGCCAGCCCATACGCCATCTGCCCATCGTTCTTACCGCTCCGGTGCGCATACATCGTTCGCCCAACAATCGCGTAATCAGCCACTTCTTCGCGCTGCCCGTCCCGGTAGACAAGCACGGTCGCAGCCAGATTCGGCCCCGCAACAGTTATTTCCGGCCGCGAGCTCGCCAGCACAGCTGCCTCGCGCGACCGCACATCTGCATCCTCCG
>JBAWAI010000544.1:0-14463 GCA_049589215.1 Terriglobales bacterium
GTTTAATTTTTGGCCAAACACTCGTCTTTTAGCCACGCGCGAGGAACCGCCGCGGTTGGATAACGAATTTCGAAAGCTCTTTATTTTAAAAGCCAACAGCTAAGGGCCAATCGCCGATAGCTAATTCGTCGAAATCGTGAAGTTCACCGTGATGCGCGCCTGCGTTTCCACCGGCTGCCCGTTCTGAAGATAAGGTTTGAAGTGCCACTGCTTCACCGCTTCGCGCGCCGCCGTCGCCAGAATTTCCGGACCGCTCAAAATCTGCAATTCCTGAATCGTTCCATCGCGCGCAATCAGCGCTTGCAAGCTCACCACGCCCTGCACCTTCATCTGCCGCGCCAGCAGCGGATAATCCGGCGGTACACTCACGGTCACGCTCTGCGCCGCCTGCGGCGAGACCTGCACTCCGCCGCCATGCGACGATGACGATGCCGAAGACGATGGCGCAATCCCGGGAGCAGCCGTCACGCCCGGTGGCGTCGCACCCGAGCCGACGTCCACATGAATGGCCGCATTGTTCGCCGGAACCCGCACGCTCCGGTTTCCGGCCACCACGTCAACCTGCAAAGGCGGCAGCACCGTTCGCTCGGCGGTCGCGGCAAAGGGAGCCGCAGCTTTCTCCTCAACTTTGGCGGGCTTGCGCTGCTCATGTGGCACGGGAGCAGGCGGATTCTGACTCTCTGCCAGCGCCTTGGCCTTGCGCAGCGCCACCGCTTCCGGCGATTCGGCCTGCGTCGGAAACCAGAAATCCCAATCCTTGGCGATCACCGCGCCGAGCGCCAGCAGCAGAATGACCAGCGCGATCAACATCCGCTTGCGCTGCGCTTCAACTTCCAAATCGGCCGCAGGTGAGCCAGCAGCGGCTCGCGGCAATGCCATGTTTGCGGGCACCGGATTCGGCCGCTTCAGCTGAATTTCGGAGGGCTTTTCGCCGTGCAGCTTTTCGTCGTCAATACTGGGCAAAGAAACGTCCTTCGGCCGTGGTGGTAGTTTAGGGGACTGTCCTTAGTATGCCCTGAAAGCCGCGCCGATTCCAGAGAATACAGGTCCTTGACGGGTTAGTCCGTTACCGTGGTGGGATCGACCTGGCCGTGGCCGCTGATCTGTGACTGCCGTCACACCCCGTTGTGCCTCCTGTCACCGCTCTCGATCGAATCCCGCCGCACATTGAATATGCGATATCGGTCTCGCGGAAGCCCAGCGCGCTCGTGACGCTGGCCCTCGTGACTTCGGCCAACATTACAAAGAGGCGCGAGATGCTCCCGACAAAGGATCTGCAATTGGTCGATAGCTGTCTTACCTGCAAGATCCGCGCCGAACAAATCTTCTGCGATCTGCCCGCTGACGCTCTCCAGGCCTTTGAAAGCATCAGTCATGTCAGCGCGTACCCCAGGGGAGCCGTGCTGTTTGTCGAAGGCGAGGCCCCGCGCGGCATCTTTGTCCTCCGCAAGGGCCGCTTGAAGCTGTCCATCTGCGCCAGTGACGGTAAAACTCTCATCCTCAAAATCGCCGAAGCCGGTGAGGTTCTCGGCCTGAGTGCCGCCGTTTCCGGCGAAGCCCACGAACTCACCGCCGAGACCCTCGACCCTTGCCATGTGAATTTCGCCAGGCGCGAGGATTTCCTCCACTTCCTCCAGGAGCACAGCGATGCCTGCTTCAAAGTAGCCGAGCAGCTCAGCGAAAAATACAACCTCGCCTGCCATGAGGTCCGCTCGCTCGGCCTGTCACATTCCGCCGGAGAAAAGCTTGCCAAACTGCTCGTCGAATGGAGCTCGAAAAGCGGCGAGGCCGCGAACTTCGAGCCCGGCCTGAACCTTTCTCTCACCCACGAAGAGATCGCGGAGATGATCGGAACCTCGCGCGAAACGGTGACCCGTCTCTTCGCCGATTTGAAAAAGCAACAGATTCTGGAAACCAGGGGTTCGCTTCTCGTCATCCGCAATAAAGCCGCGTTGCGCTCGCTCGCCGCCACCGGCTGACGGCCGATCGAAACTCGCGGCAACAGCTCGCAACAAAACTCGGAGCAACAAAAAGAGCTGGCAGCCTGACGCTGCCAGCTCCTGTCATCTCAATTGCGACTGCCGTTACCGGCGTCCGCCGCCACCGTGGAATCCGCCGCCGCCGTGGAACCCGCCACCGCCGCGAACTTCGCCGCGAGGCGTTGCGCCGTGGAAGCCCCCTGCCGGACCGCGTCCCGCAAACCCGCGTCCTTCATAACCGCGGCCAACGAAGCCATGTCCGCCGTAGTATCCCCGGCCATAATATCCGTGGCCCCATCCGCCGTGATACCACGGGCCCGCGCCGATGAAGACGCCGCCGGCAAACCAGCTTGGCCCATAGTAGCCATAAGGTGCGCACGCATACGGAGCGTACGAGTAATAGCCGTACTCACAAACCGGAGGTCCAGCCACGTATCCCGGGCCAACTCCGATCCCGACTCCCACTCTAACCTGTGCCTGCGCGGGCTGCGTAAACGCCAGCGGTACCATCAACACTGCCAACATCGCCAGATATTTAAAGTTCTTCATGGTAAACCCCCTTATTCAGGACCCCGCTTTTCCGCTCCCCGCTTGCCGGATTCTGAGGCTTTCAGCTTTTTATATCTCTACCGAACGCCTACAGAGTTAAACGCGCATGGCTCGAAAAAGTTTCGAACCGGGGGGTGGCTGATTTCAACCATCCCGGCTGAATTCAGCCACTTACGGGCAGGCAGCTGATTGCCATGTGCGGCGCCGGTAGGGAGAAGTCGTAAAGAGATGAAGGCAAAACTGGAGGCAAAGAAGAAGAAAAGGCGCAGCCCGTGGGCCACGCCTTGTTGACTTCGAAAGCGGTTGCGGCCACTTGCGCGGCCGTCAGTTCTGGATGACCACCCTACCGCCAGCCGGGTTGTTCTCGAACGTCGGACCCGCTGTGTAGGCGTAATTCGTGGTCGCAGAAAGAGAACTAACCGCATGAGCTTGCCCACCGGTCGAACTGATATTCGGAGTGAACGGGTCGCTGTTGTTGGCCCATGTGATGCCGAAGGTCGAGGAAGTGGAGTTCATTTGCAGTATGCCTGGCCCCGGCGGAAGAGAAGTGCCGATAGGAACGGCCACGGTTGCAGGATTGTAGGTTGGGTTCGCGAAACTTCCGCCGATGGTGACAAACAGCGGGCCTGCACCGACCTGGATGGCAAAGGGTCCGCCCATTTGCACCGGGGGCTGCGTGTTCGCTTGATTGATGTAGTAGTTGGCAGCGCAATCGTAACTGGGCGCGGTGAAACCGGCCGAACTCCCGTTGGTAACAGTCAGGTTCATGGGCGCATAGACGGGTTGACCGCTGCCATTAGTCTGAAACGCGATGACAACGTCGACTCCGCTATTGTTCTCAAAGGTAATCTGATCTCCCTGGCTGACGACAATACCTTGTCGCGAGGGAATATAGTTTGTGCCAATGGTTAAAGTCCAGGTGAGTGCATCCGGCATCGGATAGTTGGGCGCTGCGGCCATGGCTGGCTCCTTTTTCAGAATTGAATTGACTTACTTACCGTTGGCCTTAAAATTCGGATCCGAGAGCAATCCTTGCAAGTCGGGAGTATTCTTCAGGTCCGCGAGCGCATAACCTTTCTCAAGGCATTTCTCGATGTACTGCAATGCCTGTGCGCGCTCCCCTAAATCTTCGTAGGCTATGCCGACGATTGCCAGGACGTTAGGGTCGTCCGGGGAAAGGGCAAGCGCCGATTGTATGCGAGAAACCGCCTTTTCGCGAACTTTTTTCTTGCCATAGAGTACAGCCAGCCGAGCCTGAGCCAGCGCGTCGCGCGGGTTATCGCGAACCACCTGCTCGAGGAGTGCGCTTTCGCGGTCGAGAGCCTGGCTTGCTTTATCAGGTTCCTTAAGAGCCACATAGGCGTCCAGGAGATTGCCCCATACCATGTAATCTTTGTCATTCATCAGGAGGGCTTTCTCCGTTGCGGCGGCCGATTCCGCATACCTCTGTTGCTGGATGTAGAGATACCCAAGATTCGCGTAGGCGGCGTAACTCGGTTCAAGCGCAATCGATTTCCTTAGCATCTGCTCGGCCTCTGCGTAGTGCTTGTCCCCCATGTCGCTGTACATCCCGCCTAAGTTGAGATACAGCGTCGCGTTATCAGGAGTAAGTGCAATGGCGTGCCGATACTGCGCGACTGCCTCGTCGTAACGCTCGTGTTCGTCAAGAAACGCCGCGTAAGAGTTGTAACCATCCCACGAGTCGGGCCGGAGCGCGATCGCCTTCTTGAAAGCGGCTTCGGCATCTGCCGTGCGTCCCGCGCTGTCATATGACCGCGCCAGCCCGTTGACCGCGTCCGCGTTCCGAGGATCCAGTTGCAGCGCCCGCTGGTTCTCCTGCAACGCCAGTTCGTATTTTCCAGTCGTCCGGTGAATCTTCCCTAGAGTTACATAAACCGCCGGCAGCCGGTCGTTCAGCTGTTGCGCCTTCTGGCAATCGGCCAGAGCTTCATCGATCCACTTCGAGTCCTTGTCCAGCGAATATTTCAGGCGGTAAGCTTCGCCGAGCTGGGCAAATCCCAACGCAAAGCGCGGATCCTGCCGGATTGCCTCATTCAGCGCCCCGATCGCCATATCCAAATTTCCCGGCTTGTCATACCTCTGCGTATAGCCGAGAGCCTTCAGGTACAACTCATACGCGCCAATATTCACCGGCCCGCCCGAAGCGCGCAGCATCTCGGGCGTGACCTCGATCTTCATCAGCTTGGCCATGCGCGACACCGCTTCATCTTCAAGCGACGAAAAATCTCCCGCCCGATCCTCCAGTTGCACCGACCCAATCTGCCGCAGGCTCTTCGTGTTGATGAGGTTCACCGTCATCCGGATCGTTTGCCCCTCGCGCTGCAAACTCCCCTCTACAGCAACGGTCGCACCCAGTTCGCGCAGCGCCGCTCCGGGATCGGTGATCTTCTGCCGCCGCACCTCGCTCGTCGGCACCACCCACAGCGTCTGCTTCCCAACCTCCAGATTCGTCAGCCGGCTCGCCAGACTATCCATCAATCCCGCCGACACCGCCTCGTTCGCCGGATCGTTCCCCACATTTTCAAACGGCAGCACCGCGATATGATCCACCGGCCGCGCGAACCATCCCGATATGCGCTCGCGAACCGGCGGCAGGAACGAGACGATCGCCAGGAGAATCACGGCGATTCCCATTCCGATCAACCATCGGCCCCAGCGCGGACCCGGTGCGATCCCGCTGCCCCACACCGGCCGCGAAGCCTGCTCAATCTGCAGCCGCAGATCCTTCGCAGATACGGATGACTGGCGCAGTGCCGATTGCCGCGCCGAATGTGTTGATGGCCGGGAGGCCAATGCCGCCCCGCTCCCCGAAGCAGTCTTCCCCAGCGCTCGCTCCGCCGTCTCCGGATCGAGATGTCCGCGAAATTCCCGCAGATCGGCCAGCATTTCGCGGCAGCTCGCATACCGGGTCGCCGGCTCCTTCGACAGCGCGCGATAAATAATGCGCAGCAGTTCGATCGGCACCTCGGCTTCATCGAGCGGCCCCGGCGCCTCGTTCAGGATGGCGAAAATCGTCGCCGCCGGCGTCTCCCGATGAAACGGATTCTTGCCCGTCACCATCTCCGCCAGCACAATTCCCAGCGACCAGAGGTCAGTCCGCTGGTCCACAACCTTGCCCATCGTCTGCTCGGGCGACATGTAGCCGATCGTCCCTGCCGTACTTATGCTTTGCGTGCTGCCCGTCGACATGGCCAGCCGCGCCAGGCCAAAGTCGACGATCTTCGCCACGCCCTTGCGCGTGATGATCACGTTCGATGGCTTTACATCGCGATGCACCACCGCGCCTGCGTGCGCCGCGCCCAGGCCCTCAGCGATCTGAATCGCAACGTCAACCGCTTCGCCGATCGTGAATGGCCCCCGCAGAATCTTGTGCGCCAGCGTCTCGCCCTCGTAATACGCCATGACGATGAAGACGCGGCCGTTCTGCGCCTCTTCAAAGCCGTGGATGACGCCGATATTCGGATGGTCAAGCGAAGACGCAGTCCGCGCCTCGCGCAGCACGCGCTCGCGCTCTTCGGCGTCCGCTACCAGATTGTCAGGAAGAGATTTCAGCGCGACAGTGCGCTCGAGCTTCGTGTCGAGCGCGCGATACACAACGCCCATCCCACCAGCCCCGATCAGGCCGAGGATCTTGTAATTCCCAACTACATCTCCGGCAGACAACGCGGCGCTTGCGTTAGCCAAAGAGCGTCTCCCACACAGGATCAACCCGAGAGCAAGCAGCTACTACAGTTGCAAACGAACAGGCCAGAACAATTCTGCTCCCGAGTGATGATCATAAGCCAGCCGGGATTTCTAGCGCCAAAAAAGTAAATGGGCGTGTCCCGAATGCGCGGAACAGACTCTTCCTGAGTCCTGAGCCCTGAGACCTGAGAGCCGAGCCCTGAACCCCGAGACCTGATAGCTGACATCTGACGGCTGGTGTAAACTTCCGTGTCCGGCAAACTGCCGCGAGAGGCCCCATGCAACTTCGTCTTGAAAGTCGCCCCGTCGGCGACGTTCTGATCGTTCAGTGTCACGGCCGCATTGTCGCCGGCAATGAGGTCTTCACGCTGCATTCCTCGGTTGGCGACTCCATCGTTAAATATGGCGATGTGGTTCTCCAGCTCGACCAGGTCGACTTCGTCGATTCAAGCGGCCTCGGCGCGCTCGTTCGCCTAATGCAATCGGCCCGCGCCAAAGGTGGAGACCTGAAGCTCAGCGGCGTCGGCGAACGCACCATGAAGACGCTCCAGATGACCGGACTCGTCAAGCAGTTCGAAATCTACGAGGCCGTCGAAGAGGCGATCACCGCGGCGTATCTCGGCTCGCGCTATTCGAAGGGCATCGCCGGCGACGCCCGTCCACGTATTCTTTGCGTGTACGAGTCCAACGATGTCTGCACCTTCCTGAGAGAAGTGTTGTGCAGCGCAGGCTACAACGCGCTCACCACCATGAGCATTGACGACGCGCGCATTCTGCTCAAGGCAACCAAAGCCAAACAGGTAATCCTGAGTGCCAAGATGCAGACGGTCTACGGCAAATCCACGAAGAAGATGCTCGAAGAGATCGATCCGCAGGTAAAGATCACGGTCCTGGACGAAAATTTCGCCGCGCAGGATCCAGGCGAAGCGGCAGAGAAGCTGATCGCGCACTTGGGCAGCGTTTCTCCCCAATAATTGCTGGAACGGCCTCTTCTGCACGAGCGCGAATCGGTCAGAGGATTACGTCGGCGCGCAATTCCGCGCTGCCTGAGTATTCCCAAACGCATTTATAATCACTCATTCCGTCTCTACCGATCCATTTCAGATAATTCAGGAAGATTGAGGAGTTGCATTGGCACTCGACGACAACATTTATGAGATTCGGCGCGAGAAGGTCAAAAAGATTGAGGCGCTCGGCCATCCCGCTTATCCCCGCAAGTACAACTTCAGCCACACCGTCCCGCAGATTTTGAGCGAGTATGGCGGGCAAACGGCCGAGGAGCTTGAGTCTCCACGCGTGAACGTGCGCGTCGCGGGACGGATTATGGCGATCCGCCTGATGGGCAAGGCTGGATTTGCGCACTTGCAGCAGGATGGGCAGCGGCTCCAGATCTACGTGAAGAAGGATGCGGTCGGCGACGCGGGCTTTGAGTTGTGGAAGCTGCTCGACCTCGGCGATCACATTGGCGTGCGTGGATACTTGTTTCGCACGCGCACCGGTGAGCTCAGCATTCATGCCGAGGAGCTGACGTTCTTGTCGAAAGATTTACTGCCGCTGCCCGAGAAGTGGCACGGGTTGCAGGATGTGGAGCTGCGCTACCGCCAGCGCTACGTCGATCTCGTCATGAATCCCGAAGTGCGCGAAGTCTTTTTGAAGCGCAGCAAACTGACGCAGTCGCTGCGCCGATATTTTGACGCGCAGGGCTTCGTGGAAGTGGAAACGCCGATGATGCAGCCGATGGCCGGCGGAGCGGTGGCGCGTCCGTTCAAGACGCATCACAACACGCTGGATATGGATTTGTTTTTGCGGATTGCCCCCGAGCTGTATTTGAAGCGGCTGACGGTCGGCGGATTCGACCGTGTGTATGAGATCAATCGCAATTTCCGGAACGAAGGAATCGGCTGGAGGTGGAATCCGGAGTTCACCATGCTGGAGGCGTATCAGGCCTACACCGATTATTTGGGGATCATGGACACGACGCAGGGAGCGATCGAGCAGGCGGTCGAGGACGTGACCGGCGGAAAGAAGACGAAGTGGGGAGAAGATGAGATTGACTGGTCGCATGGCAACTGGCGTCGCATGACGATGCGCGAGGCGATCACAAAGTTTTGGCCCGAGAAAGCTGGAGCGGCGCCGGTGCGCGAGGATTTTGCGACGCATGAATCGGTGAAGGCGCTGGTGGATCGCGTGCGCGGGGCAGGAGTCGATCTGCGTTATGACGCGGCCGAGCCGGCCGGCAAGACGATTGCCGCGTTGTTCGAGGCCATCGCGGAAGAGCATCTGGTGCAGCCGACAATCATTTATGAGTTTCCTACCGCGGTGTCTCCGCTGTCGAAGCAGAAGCCGGATGAGCCGGATTGGACGGAGCGCTTCGAAATATTTGCCGGGAAGATGGAGCTGTCAAACGGTTTCAGCGAGCTGAATGATCCGGAAGATCAGCGTCGGCGATTTGAAGCGCAGCTGGTTGAACGGGCGCGCGGCGACGACGAGGCTCACCAGATGGACGAAGATTACATTCGGGCGCTCTCGTATGGCATGCCTCCGGCGGGCGGAGTCGGCGTTGGGCTGGACCGGCTAGCGATGCTGTTCACCGATTCGCACACCATTCGGGATGTGATTTTGTTTCCGCTCCTGCGGCCGGAGAAGAGTGCGACCGCGGAGGACACAGAACCCGAGGTTTAACCTTGGTAGCTCTTGGGTCCCGAAGTTGTTTGGTGACGCAGCACTTCAGCGCCGCGATAACAGAGTTGTTTCGAACGCGGCTTCAGCCGCTGACGTCCACCTGTGCCATCGCCGAAGCCCTGATGTGTCTTCCCGAAAATATTTAGTCATGGGCTCTTACGCAGCCGTCTCGGTTGGCGCCGAGAGAACGCGCGTCAACTCTTCTGGCGTAAACACCGGCGGTTGGCATGTGAAGTTTGCGCAGACCACAGCGAATGATCGTCCGGTGGAGAGTGCCGGAAGATTCGGAATCGTTTCCGCCAGGGCCGGCGGCAGATTCTGGGCGACGACCTTGCCGGCATCAAGCCGCAGGATTTGCGTGGTGAATGAGAGTCGACTGCGCGCGGTCTGGTGCAGATTCTTGGCTGCGTCGTCGTTGCCGACGATGATCACCTGCGTGTGCGGCTCGGTGAAGCTGGCGACGGCGAGTCCGTAGGTGGCGGCGAAGATTCCGTGTTGCGCGGCGACGGGCGCGTAGAGTTCGAGAGTGCGCTCGGCTCGTTCGCGATACGACGGATCGTCTGTGTAGCTGTGCAAGCGGAGAAGCGCGATGGCCGCGGCCGGATTGCCGGCGGGAGTTGGCGAATCCTGAAAAGGCTTGCGCGGCGTGCCTAGAATGCCCAGCGCGATAGGCCGCGATTGCACGTTTTCGATCCGCGCGTTGCTGTCGATCGGCGTGTCGAAGAATCCGCCTTCGCTGTCGTCGTAGAACGCGGCGATCATCGCGTCGGCAATGGCGCGCGCAAAACGAAAGTAGCTGAGGTCGGCAGTGGCTTCGTAGGCGTCGAGGCAGGCGATTACAGTGAAAGCGTAATCGTCGAGAACGCCGGCGGTTTCGCGACGCTCGGCCGCGGGGTCGGAGTAGGCGATCACGTGGCGGAGGCTTGCCGCGGCTCCCTGATCGCCGCTGGCGCTGGAGACGGAGCGCCAGCCTTCAGAGAGCAGGCGATCGAGCGAGCGCAGCGCGAAGGCGCGGGCATCTTTTAATTCGAGCGCATTGGCGGCGGCAAGGTAGGCAGAGACGCACATCGCATTCCATCCGGCATAAACAGTTTTGTCGATGTAGGGCGTCGGACGCTTGCGGCGCGCGGAGTACATTTTCTTTTTTGCCAAGTCGAGCAGATCGCGGACCTGGGTGGTCGTGAGGTTCAGGCGGCGGGCGATGTCTTCGATGCTGGCGCTGATGTGCAAGACATTTTTTGCGGGATTGTGGTGCATGTCTCCGACTTCGCGAACGTTGTACCGGAGTTCGGCGACGCGGAGCTCGTTGTTTTCTTCTTCTTGTTCTCCCGCTTTTTGGCCGGGTCCGCTGAGCGCCCGCGCTTCTTCAAGCGTCCAGGTAAAGTAGTCGCCGTCGTCGTCCATCGAGTAGTCGGCATCCTGCGAGGCGTAGAAGCCGCCGTGGGCGCGGTCGCTGAGGCAGTCGTCCATCCAGCGAATGATGTCACGCGCGATGCCGGCGAAGAATTCGTCGCCCGTAACCTGCCAGGCGTGAACATAATTCTTCAGCAGTTCGGAGTTGTCGTAACTCATCTTCTCGAAGTGCGGCACGATCCAGCGCTCATCGACGGAGTAGCGGTGGAAGCCTCCGGCAAGCTGGTCGTAGACACCGCCGCGGGCCATTTTCTCAAGCGTATGAACGAAGATGTGGCGAAGGACGTCGCCGCGGCCATGGGCATCGTTCCGGCTATCGAGATTGTCCCGGACACGCGCGTCTTGTTTATTGCCATCGCCCTCGCGATTGCCGCCAGTGCGCGCATATTGCTCGATGAGCAGATCGAGCACGGACGGATGCGGAAATTTTGGAGCACTACCGAAGCCGCCATTTTCTTCATCAAACATCTTCTCGGCGGATTCAGCGATGGCACCGAGCACAGTGGCGGAAATATTTCCGCCCCCTTTGGTCAACGAGTCGGCGCGGGCGACGGCACTCTGGACCATGGTTGCCTGCTCGAGCACGTCATCATGCTTTTCACGATAGGCCTGCGCGATCGAGATGAGCACGCGCCGGAAGCTGGGCCGGCCGTAGTGTTCCTGCGGTGGAAAGTAGGTGCCGCCGTAGAAGGGCTTGCCGTCGGGCGTGAGGAATGCAGTGAGCGGCCATCCGCCCTGGCCAGTCAGCGCGCTGACGGCGACCTGGTAGCGGCTATCGATATCAGGACGCTCGTCGCGATCGACCTTCACAGCGATGAAATTTTCGTTGACGATTTGCGCGATCTCGGGATCGTCGTACGATTCGCGGTCCATGACGTGGCACCAGTGGCACCAGACCGCGCCGATGTCGAGGAGGATGGGCTTGTTCGCGCGGCGCGCGGCGGCGAAGGCCTCGTCCGACCACTCGTGCCACTGGATGGGCTGGTGCATGGCCGAGCGCAGGTAGGAGGATGAGGCGCGGGCGAGGGAGTTCGGGGCGGAGGTCATGAATTCAGTTTAGCGCGGCTTAGCGGCTCGGCTGAAGGCCAACTCTTTCCAAGCTCCGGCCCTGCGTGATTTTCTTCCAGTCGAAGCGGGTGCGGGCGATCGACAGAATCAGCATGAAGAGAAAGATTTCGATGAGGCCGCGGGTAGCGGTGCCGATACCCACGGCGCGTTTCGGGAGGAGAGAGAAACGTCCGTAGACGAATTCAATGTGGACCCAGTACACGAGTAGGGAAGTCTTGCCCAGTTGGATAAGCGGGCTGAAGCGCACGGCCCAGGGGATGGCGGCAGCCGAGTTTGATCCTGAAAAGTTCAGCGTGGGGAGTGCCCAGACCGTCCAGGCATAGGCGAGCAGGCAGATCATGAGCAGCATGCCGACGCGCATCATCAGAAAATTGGGGCTGGTGTGCCAGTAATCGTAAGTCGAGTAGAGATGGATGGAGGAGTGGTCGAGCGCGTAGGCGATGAGAATCGCGCTGCCGCCGGTCGTGGCGAATGACGTGAGAATCGCGACGGTGCGTTCGCGTCCGCGCTCGCTGAAGAGGATGAAACCGGCGGCGAGGCCGGCGAAGGCGAAGGCCGTCCAGGGGAAGATGCAGAAGAGCCATGGTTGGGGCGCGCCGAGATTGTGGCATCCGTCGATATAAGACTCGAGTTGCCAGGGCAGCCAGGTGGGACGCCAGGTGGTGTAGAGCGGCGGCGTGAGGAGCGCGATCAGAGCGGTCACAGCGACAGATGTGGCGACCAACGTGGCAAGCGGGGCGCGGGGTTGCAGTTCGGATGTATTGATCTTCGATTCGGCCATTGAAGCGTTGATTTTGAGAATCAGGCCGCAGAGAAGCGCCATGAAGATCATGGACAGTCCGATGATATTAAGGATGTCGACACGGAACAGGTCGGAGAACGGTGCCCACCCCCAGGCGATGAGATATTCCTGTAGGCGGAAGAGGAGTCCGAAGGCAACGATCTCGGCGCCTCGGCGGGCCATCGTGCGCGTGATTTGGCCGGGCGTTTGATTCTTCCGGATGAGCTTCGTAGTGACGAGGGCAAAGGAAATTCCCGCGAGAAAAAGAAAAAGCGGAGCGGGCAGCGTCCCGAGGCGCTGCGACCAGTGCAGGAAAGAGGTGTTGCGTGCGTCGCCGCCCAGCCATGAATCGTAACAGTGCGTTTGAAACATCAGGAGGCAGGCCAAGCCGCGCATCCAGTCGATCCAGTTAAGGCGAGACGTCACGGCGTGAGTTTAACTCACCGGCAAGCACGAACCAAAACTCGGCGCGATTGCCTGCGGGCCAGCCTCCGCAGGTCCTATGGGCGTGCTAGCATTTTGCTGGCACGGACTGATCCGAGGCGTCTTATTTAGTTGAGCTTTATTTGGCGGATCGCGTTTCGAGCATGCATCTTAAATGTAATGAGCTGGATCGAGACGAACTTGAAAAGCTGGGCACATTCCGGAGTGGTCGGTCGGGCTCTGCTCCTCGGGGCTCTGGTGGCGGGTTTGCTGCCCGCTTCGGCTCGGGCCAAAGACGAGTCGAAGTGGATCGAAGTGCACACCACCAACTTTTCAGTGGTGACAGATGCGGGTGAAAAGCGCGGCCGCGAAGTTGCTCTGCGCATGGAGCAGATGCGAGCGGTGTTCGGCCAGCTCATCGCGAAACAAAAGCTCAATATGTCGGTGCCAATCACCGTGATCGCGATCAAGAGCGACAACCAGTATGGAGATATCGCTCCTGACAAACTGAACTTCGCCAAAGGATTTTATCTGCCCGGCTATGACCACATTTATATTGTGCTGAACATGTTTGAGATGGAGCCGTGGCGGGCGATCGCGCATCCGCTGGCGCATTATTTTTTGAACAATAACTATCCGCCGGTGCAGGGATGGTTCGATGAGGGGCTGGCAGAATATTTTGGCTCGGTGCAGATCGATAAGGAAGTGAACATCGGCGGCGATCCGGAGCTGGCACCGGAGTGGCACGAAGACATTTTCGATCAGTTGCGGCGCGATCCGAATGTGCCGCAGTCGCTGACCCAGATGGCGAGTTCGCCGGTGTGGATTTCGATGACCGACCTGTTCACGATGAAGCATGACGCCTCGGGCCGCAACGAGGGATCGCACAACACCATGTATTACGCGCAGGCCTGGTTGATGCTGCATTACCTGCTCAATAAAAAGAAGATGCCGGAAGCGGGTACATATTTCGATCTGGTGCAGAACAAAAAGGTGCCGGTCGATAAGGCGATCGTCCAGGCGTTCGATATGACGCCGGATCAACTCGAAGGCGAGGTCAAAAAATATCTTGAGGCGATGCCGAATTTGGGCATCGCGCTCGACCAGTCGAAAAAGCCGATCCCGACGGCGGGGGAGATTCAGCAGCCGAATCATTTTCCCATACCGATTGATAGCGACGAACTGGGCGCGGCGGTGACCGCGATCCCCGAGGTCGAAGCGCGAGCGATACTCGGTGACGTGATGGCGCGCATTCCGGAGCACAGGATGCAGGGTCTGCAGGATCTGCGGCAACTGGCGGCCGATCCCAAGGGAAATGAGACGGCGGAACGAGCGCTGGCCCGCGACGATCTGCAATTGAAAAAGTTTGAGGCCGCGGCGGATGACCTGGCCAAAGCTGCGGAACTGGACGCGCGCGATCCGTGGGTGTGGTATTACCGCTCGGTGTTGAAATATCGAAAGGCGCAGGCGAGTCGCACCGAGATGCAGGGCCTCGCGAACATGATGCAGGATCTGCGCGCTGTGCTTGATTGGTACCCCGAGTTGGGCGACGCGTATAACATGCTGGCGGTGGCGCGAATTGAGGGAGGCGGATACCAGTCGGCGCTCGAGGCGCAAAAGCAGGCGGTGGCTCTCTCGCCGCGAAACGTAGAGTATCAATTTAACCTGGGACAGATTTATGTCGTGGGGAAGAAGTGGGAATTGGCGAGCGAGGTTTTTACGCGGCTGAAGGAAGGCTCGGATAAGCAGGCGGCTGCTGCGGCGAAGCAACAATTGGCGGATCTCGCGACCTTGCAAAAATATGGGATACGTCCGGAGCACGCGGGGCAGACTGAGGCTCCGGCGGGAGCGGCGAGCACGCCG
>JBAWAI010000545.1:0-3893 GCA_049589215.1 Terriglobales bacterium
CAATAGCAACATAGCCAAGAGGCCCAAGAATCGCCCCTAACGGCCCTCCGAACATGGCTCCGTCTAAGGCGAGCCCGTAACCCCAGTACCCAATATACTCCTCTCCAGTGGTCATACTACGACCGGCCAGGCCACAAAGCGAGAGGATAACCGCTCCACAGATCACGCCCCCTATAAACCCGATTACGACGGACAATGCTGTGCCGAGGGTGTATTTCAGCCATAATGGCGTAGGCGGGTTCTTCTCTGTCACTAAAATCCCCTTGATCCGCATTGCGCTAGCAGGACGATATGTTTCCTATTTCCTGACATGTCGGCGCCGAGTTGCATGTCTTTCCCACTTAGCAAATCTCGCTACCCCCTCGATACGAGGCTTCTCAAGTTAGGGTGTACGAGGACTCTTCAACCGGCACTTTGAGGATTATATCGGTCCTACGCATCCTCCGGGTACGCGGGCATGCCGAACTCCGGCATATCCAGTCCTTCAATCTCCGACTCCGCCGATACGCGCATCGAGCGCACTCTGTTCACTGTCCAGAAAACCGAATAAGTCGCGCCGAACGCCCAGGCCACGCAAATCGTGGCTCCTAACAGTTGGCAGAGAAACTGGCTCGTGTCTCCGTGGAGCAGCCCGGTTACGCCTCGTCCCGCCTGGCCCAGATAACTCGTCGCGCCGATGCCGTTCCATCCCGCTCCGTAAGTGCCATCGGCGAAGATGCCGACGCAGACTCCGCCGAACCATCCGCAATAGCCATGCACAGAGATTGCGCCGCAGGGATCGTCGATCTTGAGCACGCGGTCGTTGAACAGCACGCCGCCGCAAACCAGCAGGCCGGCCAGGGCTCCGATTACCACCGCCGAAGTTGGCGAGACAAATGCGCAGCTCGCCGTGATGGCGACAAGCCCCGCTAGCATGCCATTACAGGCCATGGTGATGTCAGGCTTGCCGAAAACAAAATACCAGAGCACCATCGCCGCCGCTGCGCCCGCCACGCCCGCCAGGTTGGTATTGATGGCGATCGACGCAATGCGCAGGTCAGTCGCTGCGAGCGTCGAGCCGGGATTGAAGCCCATCCAGCCGAAAAGAAGAATCAGCGTGCCGGTCACGACAAACACGATGTTGTGCGCGGGAAAGACGCGGATGCGGCCTCCCGGGCCGTATTTGCCGAGGCGTGGGCCGAGGATGATGGCCAGCGCCATGGCACAGAATCCGCCCACCGCGTGCACGACCGTCGACCCCGCGAAATCAACGTAGCCGTGGCCGAGGTGCAGGGTCGATCCGATTTGCGAGAGCCAGCCTCCGCCCCACACCCAGCAGCCGTAGACGGGGTAAAGAATCGCGCCGATGAAGAGTTCGCAAAGTAAAAAAGCGCCGAAGGTGATGCGCTCGCACACCGCCCCCACGATGATGTAGCCGGCGGTCTCCATGAACACCACTTCAAAAAGTGCGAGCACGTTGCTCGAAGCGTCATAGGCCGGGCCGATCAGAAAAAATCCCTTGCCGCCGAGAAATCCCCATGGCCCGCTGCCAAGCAGAAACTTATTGAGCGTGAGTGCGCCGCCAATGGCGCCCGGCGAAGCGTTGATGGCGACCGCTCCAAACTGAAACGCATACCCAACGGCGTAATACGCGAGAAAGGCGAAAACATACGCGGCGAAGTTAAGCATCATGAGGTGCGCCGCATTTTTCTTGCGCACCAGGCCGCAGGTCAGGAGAGCGAAGCCGGCTTGCATAAAAAGGACCAGATAGCCGGTGTTGAGCGTCCAGGCGAAGTTCGTGGCGAGGCGAAGATGGCCGACATTGTCGGCGAGCTTAACCGCCAGCGGCTCGCGCGCGGCCTGCGCCTGGTAGTCGTCGGAGGTCTTCTTGCTCTGCGCATAGTCGGGTGCGGATTTGTCCGCGGGCTCGGCGACGACGAAAGGATTGCCGCCTGCATCAGTGGTCGCGCCGCGGTCACCGGTGGCGAGGCCGGAAGGATCGGGCTTGGGCGCGTCGTCGGCGCGGGCTGCGACAGGCAGGGCGGCGAGCATGGCCGCCAGCAAGAAGATGATCAGAAAAAATAGGCTGCACGCTGGTCGGCGTTCAGATGGCTTCATCATGCGATGGCTCCTGAAGGAATGCGGTGTCCCAAATTCGAGTGAGGCTTTGCTGCTCGAGCAGGCTTGGCACATTGGCGTTGCCGGTCGTCATTGTAAGTTGTGCTCGGGGAAGGGCATGAAAAGTGGTGACGAATCTCCTGCGCAACGCAAATTGTTGTTCACAGTAAACGCCCGCCTGCGCAGGAGTCCAATAGAAATTTCTTTTTGCGGTCATCAAAAAAGACGGGAACGGAGGATGCATCGATTGCCCTCATCCGGCTCACGCACTCGGGAAAATCGTTTGGCGGGAATCGCTCGGTCCGGAACCTGCAAAAACTGGATTTTATCTTGACAGGCGGCGCTGTGATTGGGATACTAGATGAATAATTATGCATGATAATGGATAATTATGCCTCTAAGCCGAAAAGCGGCGAGGCGAAGCCGGACGGCTGAAGATTTGATCTACGTTGGCGATACGATCGCCGCTAAAGACTGAACCTTCGATCCGAACCTCGGCTCTCAAGATTTGCGATGGATGGAAAACTGAAAACCGCGGTGCTGGGATCTTCCGGATATTCCGGCATGGAACTGGTGCGTCTGCTCGGGCGGCATTCTCGTATCGAGAAGCCCTTGCTGCTGCGCCGCAGCGCGGAAACCGGCGAATCGCCTGCCTTTCTGGGCGTCTCGCGAAACGGCCACGGAAACGGAAATGGTCACGCCACCGTCGCGGCGTTTTCCTGGGAGGCTTTGCGGTCGCATGGCGTCGAGCTGCTTTTCCTGGCGACTCCGCATGGCGTTTCGCGCGAACTTGTTCCCGAGGCGCTGGCGCGTGGTTTGCGCGTCGTCGACCTGAGCGGCGCATGGCGGCTGAAGCAGGCTGAGAATCGCGCGGTGTATGGCTTCAAGGATGCCGATTCGACCGCTGCCGCCAGGCTCGATGCCAGCGCCGTTTATGGCTTGCCGGAACTGAATTCAGATGCCATCGGCCGCGCGGCCCTCGTGGCTAACCCCGGTTGCTATGCGACCTCGGTGATTCTCGGCCTCGCGCCGCTGGTTTCCGCGGATCTCATCGACCGCGATCACGGAATCATTTCCGATTCGAAATCCGGCGTATCGGGCGCGGGCAAAGAGCCGACCGCGCGCACACATTTCATTTCAGTGGCCGACAATTTTTCCGCCTACTCGGTTTTTGGACACCGCCATACCGGCGAGATCCTCGAACAGTTGCGCCTCGACGCCGGGCACCTGATCTTTACGCCGCATCTGCTGCCTATCCCGCGCGGGATTTTGTCGACCATCTATGTGCAATTGAGGCGTGAAACGACCGCCGAAGAAATCCAAAGCTGTTTCGCCGATTTTTATGGCGGCAAGCGCTGGGTGCGCGTTTATCCCGCCGCGACCTTGCCTGAGGTTCAATTTTCCGTGCACACAAATTATTGCGACGTCGGCTTCACGCTGGCCCGCGATGGCCGGCGGTTGATCGTGGTTTCTTGCCTCGACAATCTGTTGAAAGGCGCGGCCGGCCAGGCGGTGCAAAACATGAATTTAATGTATGGGTGGAATGAGAGCGAGGGGATCGAGTGAATATTGTCGTCAAAATCGGTGGGGCCGCGGTGGAACACAAGCCGACTCTGCAAAGGTGCGCGCAGGCGGTGGTGCAGTTGGCGCGCGACGGGCACCAGCTCGTCGTCGTGCACGGCGGCGGGGGCGCGCTGACGCGCACGCTGAAGCTGATGGGTAAGGAGAGCGAATTTGTTCATGGCCTGCGCGTCACCGACGCCGAAACGCGCGACGTCGCGCTGATGGTGCTGGCG
>JBAWAI010000546.1:0-11010 GCA_049589215.1 Terriglobales bacterium
GGGCGGAACCTGGATCTTTGCACTGAAGCGCACGAGGGCTTTTGAAAAGGGCTTCGGGATTATCAATCTGTCCCAGGTATTGAGAACCCAGGGATCGTTTGCGGCGACGAAGAAGGCGGCCATCGGGAGAGCGGTTGCGCGGGAAAGGATGACGGGCCCCTGCTTGGCGATGTATTTCGGGCCGCGGGGACCATCGATTGTGAACGCGACCAGGTTGCCGTTTTCCAATTGCGTTTTCAGGCCGAGGAGGCCTTGAGCCCCACCGCGGCTGCTTGAGCCACGAACTGCCAGGAAGCCGAGTTTTTCGATGGCGCGAGCGATGAATTCGCCGTCGAAGCTGCGGCTGACGAGGACGGCGATGCCTATGTTTCTCCAAAGCCAGGCACTGGCGAAGACAGCGCGATGCCAGAAGGAATAAATGACTGGGCGTTCATGGGTGACGCTCGGATCGGACGGTGGTTCTTCCCATGAAATGGAATAGCGGAGAGTGGGACCGATGAGCGAGATGGCGAGATAGCTCGCCCAGGTGACCAGCCAGAGAGAAATTCTTTGGCGGAGGGAGAAGCGGCGGGGATCGGAGAGAGTCGGCTCGACCGCGGGAGAAATCACGGTACACATTTTAGCTGGGAGTGATGGGAGCGGGTGGTGAGGCTTTGCCCTGCTCCCTGCTGCGTCGCGGTTTAGGAATCGAGATAGGCTACGAGCCAGTCTTTGAGGCGCTGGCGGCGGTCATCAGTTGCGTCGAAACGAATGCCGAAAGTTTTGTTGGTTTTTTTCCATGCGACGTTGCCGCGAACCCAGACGCGGGGCAGGGTGAGAAGAGAAAAGGACACTTCGACCATGCTTCCCGGCTCGGGCGCGTTTGCGCTTTTGAGGGACATTCCGCCCGCGCTGATCTCCTGGCTGGTGGCCGTGACGCGTGCACCGTCAGCCAGCGTGACTCGGACCTCGGTCATGACGGGAATGCGGACATAGCGCTGGAACTCGTGGACGATGAGATTGCGGCTGGAACGGACGAGTTTGAGAGCGGCGGAACGCTCGAGGGGTTCGTGGAAGACGGCGTTGAGGCAGAGCTTGGAATAGCGAAGAGCGTCTTGCGCAGTGCCGCCAAGGCCGTAGATGATCATGCGGCTGTTGGAGGCGGAGGCGCGGGCGGCTTCGATAACTGGGCCAGCGAAAGGATCGAGGGGGAGAACACAGGCTTCGAATTTTTCTCGCTGAAGGCGGTCGGAGTGCTGGCGATGGATCTGCACGGTTTCGACGCCGAACTGACGGAAGCATTCGACCAATAAGGCGAGGGAGGATTCGGGTAAATCGAACAGGGCAACGCGGGCGACCGTTTTTCTCTGGCCGACCGCAGGGGGGGCGGGCGCGGTAACTAAATGCGTGCTCATGAGTCCCAGGGGGTTGAACTCCTTAAAAGTCCATTCTGACAAGGGTTCTGGCCGATGGACAGATTTCGAAAGGGCGTAGGAGAGGGGCGGATGGTACATGACGAAAGACGCGGTTGGACGGATGAGGAGTACGTCCTTGGAGTGGAGCTTACGAGAGTTACATCAATTGGTAATGGATGGATGACTGCGGGTTGACGCGATGGCCGCGGAGGTTGCGGGTGCGGATAAGCGACATCCGTCAGGCATAGGCAAGTTTGGCGCGCCTTCCGAGATAGGAGATCACGACCAGCGTAGCTGCGATGGCGAAGTAAAGCCTGGCGCTCTCGGAGGCTGGGGATGCGCCCAGGAAATCGAGGCGGGGTGTGAAGTGAGCGGGACCTATATACCACCAGATGGTATAGACGGCTTCGAAGACTTTGCTGGTGCCGCTCCAGATGCCGAGGGCCAAGGCGAGCGATGGAATGAAGAGAGTGCAGGCTAGCCAGGCTAGAAGTGCGGGGTGGTCGCGGGCGATCAGGAGACGGATGGCCAGGGCTCCATTGGTGAGGGCGGCTACGATCACGCCGGCGATCCAGATGGCGGGGAGTTGGCGGACGAGCGAGCGCGCGGAGGAAAAGATCAGCGAAGCAGTGTTGAAGCGGGATTCGCGGGTTCCCATTTGCGACCAGACGAGGATGGGCCAGAGGAGCGCGGCTATGGCTACTCCGCGGCTGGCGGAGAGTGGCGAGGTGAGGCCGGCAATGAAGAGTCCGGCGGCCACGATGTACCACCACCAGTGATGGCCTTTTAGCATTAGTTTGAGTTCGGCGAGGACGGTGCGAGGGAGCGTGAGGACGGCTGCTCCGGCGCCCCGCGGCGAGAGTAGCAGGGGTGTGAGATGCAAGGGAGTTGCCGGCGGAATGAGTGCTGGAGTCTCGCCGTTTGCGTAAGCGATTGCCTGGTTTTGGGGCGGCGCTTTTGTCGCCTTTATTTTCGCGCTCCACTCGCGGGCGGGATCGAAGCGGTGGAAGAAGAGCGCTGCGATGAGCGCGATGGCGACGGCGGCCGCGAGCGAGGCAAGGCGGCTTTCATAGAGCGCGGGGTTGGGGCGCAATCCATTCCAGAGAAATTTCTTGCTCGCTGATTGGTTGCCGATAGTGAGTTCAGCGCCGTTTTTGTAGTCGGGAGCGATGGCCTTCAGGTCCTGCTGCATTTGGCCCATGATGGAGACGATGCCGGTGAAGTCGCGGAAGTAAACGCTTCTGGTGACGCCTTGCGCCTTGTCGACGGAGCTGCCGGGGATGGCGAGAAGACCGATCCAGACGAAAAAATAAATGACATTGCCGACGCCGCCGCGAAGGCCGGGGATGGTTTCGAAGAGAATGGCGAGCGCGCTGGTGAGGGCGACGGCGGGGAGTGCGAAGATTACGAGCGGCGAGAGCAGGGGCCAGAGATGGACGTGCGGGTCTTCAGCTTTGAGCCATTGCATGGCGATGGCGGCGATGGCCATGACTACGACCATGGAGCCGAGGACCGCGAAATTGCTGAGCATCTTGGCAACGGTGTAGAAAGGCCTGGTCATGGGCGTGGTGGCCAGGATCTGACCGACGCGGGTTTGCTGATCGCGCTGGATGCTGCCTTTGACGATGTAGAAGCCGAAAAGGGTGAGGAAGAGGGTGGAGACGAGGGTCATGAGCGCGCCGACCCAAGCGGAGTTGTAGACGCCGCGGTAGTCGTCGAGTTTGACGACTACTTTTCCGGTGACGGCGCAGTAACCGAGATAGACGGCGAAGGCGAGCGTGACGAGAAAACTGTAGCGGCGAACGCGCTCGAGGAAATCGGCGCGGACGAGATGGTAGAGGACGCGCGGCTTCATGCGGCAGCTCCGACGCGATGAGAGTTGAGGCAGAAGAGATAGGCGTCTTCGAGTGTGGGCGCTTGCGGCTGCGCGCCGCTGGGAGCGCTGGGGGCGAGCACGCGGACGTGGACGCCATCGGCGCGGCGCGAGGTGCCGCTGATCAAGTATTGCTGCTTGATGGATTGCAGTTCGGTGCTGGGGACGATGCTCTCCCAGACTTTGCCTTCTACTTTTTGCAGAAGCGCTTCGGGCGAGGCGTGGGCGACTAACGTGCCGCCTGAAATTAATGCGATGTCGGTGGCGGTGGCTTCGACGTCGGAGACGATGTGGGTAGAGAGGATGATGACGCGCTCGCCGGAAAGTTCGGAGAGCAGGTTGCGGAAACGGACGCGCTCTTCGGGATCGAGGCCGGCGGTGGGTTCATCGACGATGAGAAGCTGGGGATCGTTGAGAAGGGCTTGGGCGATGCCGATGCGCTGCTTCATGCCTCCAGAGAAGCCGCCCAGCGGACGTTTGCGGACGTCGTTGAGGTTGACGAGGTTGAGGAGTTCGTCGATGCGGCGGCGGGAGGTGGCGGCGTCGAGGCCTTTTACGGCGGCTAGATATTCGAGAAATTCGACGGCGTTGAGATTCGGGTAGACGCCGAAATCCTGCGGGAGATAGCCGAGGACGCTGCGGATGGCGTCGGGGTTGCGGGCGAGATCAGTGTCATTCCAGAGAATGCGGCCCTGGGTGGCGCGCGTGATGGTGGCGAGGATGCTCATGAGCGTGGTCTTGCCGGCTCCGTTCGGGCCGAGGAGACCGAGGACGCCGGGGCGGAGTTCGAGAGAGAAGTCGCGGAGGGCCCAGACGTTGCCGCGATACTGTTTGCTGACGCGCTCGATGGTTAGCTTCAAAGTGCGGTTCCTCCGCGTTGCAAGACTATGGCATGGAACGGAGGTTGAGGCGGGAAAGTTCCCAGAGGCAATGCAGAAGGCAGAAGTCAGATTGCAGAAGTAAAATCCCCAGCGCGTGAAACGATCGGTGCTTGTCGTTCACGGAACGTTCGTGGTGGCTGACGCGTATCCGTTAGTATGATGGCTGCTTGGTGGGCGGACGAGGGTGTCTGCCCGACACGGTTGCTTCGCTCCTATGAATGCTTCTTCATCTTCTTCGTCATCTTCGACGTCGGCCCCTTTGCGAGTTGAGGCGCTGGTCAAGCGGTTTGGAGCGGTTACTGCTGTCGATGGCATTTCGCTGGAGTTGCTTGGCGGAGAATGCCTGGGGTTGCTTGGGCCGAATGGGGCTGGCAAGAGCACTTTGATTCGGAGCATTGTTGGGCGCGTGATTCCGGACTCGGGGACGATATTCGTTTTTGGTGCGCGGGCGGGTTCGGCGGAGGCGCGGAATGCGTTGGGATGGATTCCGCAGGAGCTGGCGCTTTATCCGCGATTGACTTGCCGGGAAAATCTGCATGCGTTTGGGAGGTATCACGGCCTCGCGGGAGCAGCGTTGGATGAGGCGGTGACGCGGTGCCTGGGGTGGTCTACGCTCACGGATCGCGCGGCGGAGCTGGTGCAGAATCTTTCGGGGGGAATGAAACGGCGGCTGAATATGGCGGCGGGGATGATACATCGTCCCAAGCTGGTTTTGATGGATGAACCGACGGTGGGAGTCGATCCGCAGTCGCGCAATCATATTTTTGAAATGATCGAGAAGCTGCGCGATGAGGGGATGTCGATTATTTATACGACGCATTACATGGAGGAAGCTGAGCGGCTGTGCGACCGCGTGGCGATTGTGGATCACGGGAAGGTGATTGCGATCGGGACGAACGCGGAGCTGGTGAGGAATGCGTTTGGGCCGCGGAGCCAGGTGACGGCGCGATTTGCGGACGCGAATGGGCCAGTGGCGGACTGGGTCACGGAGCGGGGCGGGCGGATGGTGGACGGCGCGGCGGAGTTTACGGTGGAGCAGGCGAGCGAGATTGCGACGCTGCTTGACGCTTCGGCTAAGGCTGGGTTTGAGTTGGTAGATCTGGCGCTGCGGAAGCCGAATCTGGAGTCGGTGTTTTTGCATATGACGGGGCGGGAGTTGCGGGATTGAGATGCGGCGTCAGAGCGAATTTGTGATGCCAGTGAGATTGTCATGATGATTTTTGCGATTGTTCGAACTGCTGTTGCATCGCTGCGGCGGGACCGGGGCGCGCTGGCGCTTAGTTTTATTTTGCCAGTGGTGTTCTTCAGCATTTTCGCGGTGATTTTTGGCGGACGCGGGAATGGGCCGCGGAAGGTGAAGGTGATTGTTGCGGATGAGGATCGCAGCCGGGCGTCGGAGCGATTGGTGGATGGCCTCAAGGGCGAGAGCACGCTGGCGGTGCTGACGCGGCCGGCGTCGGTGAAGGGCGTGGAGCAGGCGGAGTACACGAGTGCGACGGCGGAAGCGGCGGTGAAGGCGGGAAATGTTTCGGTGGCGGTGGTGATTCCGAAGGGATATGGAGAGCATCCCATGGCGTTTGGGGCGCGGGATGAGAGCCGTCCGACGATTGAGTTGTTGAAGGATCCGAGCGACATGATTGCGCCGGAGGTGGTGACGGGGCTGCTACAAAAGGTGGGGATGACTTCGATGCCGGATGTTTTGGCTGACGAGGGGACGAAGAGTCTGGAGCGGTTTGCGGGGAGCCTGACGAAAGAACAGCGGGAGCGGCTGGATGCGGGAGTGAAATATTTGCGGGAACATCCGAATGCGGCGTCGGGCGCGGGTTCGGGTGCGGGACAGATTATTCCGGTTACGACGCGGGCGGTGGTGGGACAGAATCACGAAGACATGATTTCGTTTTATGCGGCAGCCATTGGAGTGATGTTTTTGCTCTTCACGGCGAGCGGGGCGGCGGGAGCTTTGCTGGACGAGGCGGAGAGCGGAACGCTGGATCGGGTGCTGAGTTCGCGGGTGACGATGACGTCGCTGCTGCTGGGGAAGGTGGCTTACAACTCGGTGCTCGCGTTTACGCAACTGGTGGTGATGTTTTTGTGGGGATGGGCAGTGTTCAAGCTGGATTTCTGGACACATATCCCGGGATTTCTGGTGATGGGAGTTTGTACGGCGGTGGCGGTAGCATCGTTTGGCATGCTGCTGGCCAGCGTTTGCGGGACGCGGGCGCAATTGGGCGCGCTGTCGACGCTGGTGATTCTGGTGATGTCGTCGATTGGCGGAAGCATGTTTCCGCGGTTTTTGATGCCGGAGGGGATGCAGAAGGCTGGCTTATTGACGATTAATGCGTGGGCGATTGACGGGTTCACGAAAATTTTCTGGCGGGATGAGCCGGTTTCGCATTTGTGGCCGCAGGTGGCGGTGCTGCTGGGGATTGCGGTTGTGCTATTTGCGATCGCGCGGAGAGTAGCGCGGCGGTGGGAATTTTCGTAGACAGTTCTCAGTTCACAGTTCTCGGTTCTCAGTTGAAGCAACAGCATCAAGCCTCTTACTCGAATTGCTTGCGGAATTTCTCCAGCTGATCTTTCAGGTTGGATACTTCTTGTCTGAGATCGGTCACTTCTTCTTCGAGGCGCGTTAGGCGCTCGGCATCTGCTGTGTTATGCGCTCCCCCAGAGCTTGCGGTTGTGGCACTGGACGCCGATTCTGGCGTGTGAACATCTCCCGACAACAGGTGAGAGTAGCGCGACTCTTTTGTGCCGGGCTGGCGGGGGAGAAGTTTTGTGAGCGGGGGCTGGCGCTGCATTAGTTTTTGGAGGGCGGACTGGATGTCGTCGAGGGTTTCGAAGTGATGCATGCGCTCGGTGCGCCCGCGGAGTTCGCCCGGAGTTTGCGGGCCGCGCAGCAGGAGGACGCAGAGGATGGCGGTTTCGGCGCGGGTGAAGTTGAAGACCTCCTGGGCGCGGTGCTCGTATTTTGTGACGCGGCTGTCGGCGCCGCCGGCGGGTCCTGCGAGGCGGTTGTCTTGAAGCGCTGCGAGGGCGTCGCGAACGGTGTTTTCGTCTAACTGCATGACCGGATCGCGATTTGATTTTTGATTGCAGGCATTGACCAGGGCGTTGAGCGAGAGTGGATAGTATTCGGGTGTGGTGATGTCTTTCTCGATGAGGGCGCCCAGGACGCGGGCTTCGGGGGCGGTGAGGATCAGTTCCATGATTTGGTCGAGTTAGTTGTGTTGAAGGGAATTGTATCGGGATTGATGGCGGGGAGAAACGGCGTGGGGCAATTTGGACCTTACCCGTTGTTTTCTTGATTGCAAATTTGTTCGTGGATGGTGCGAGACGGGGCAGGCCTTCTTTTCTACCCTAGTATTTCTCGCGCCACGCGGAAGGTGTTGGCGTGGGCTCCGGCGGTTCTTTGGATGGGATTGGCGTAGCCTCCGCCTAGCGTGATTACCAGCGGGGTGGTGGTTTCGTGGGCTAGGTGCATGACCTCGCGGTCGCGGGATTTCAGGCCCTCTGCGGTTAGAGATAATTTTCCGAGGCGGTCTTCGGCGAGGCCATCGACTCCGGACTGGTAGAAGATGATATCGGGATGGAAGGATTGGACCCGGGGCAGGATTTCGACGAGGCGGGCTAGATAGGCTGCGTCTTCGGTGCCGGCGTCGAGTTCGATGTCGATGCTGCTTTTTTGTTTGCGGAGGGGGAAATTATTTTTGCAGTGGATAGAGAGCGTGAGGACGTTTTCGTCGTCGCGGAAGATTTCAGCGGTGCCGTCGCCCTGGTGGACGTCTAGATCGACTACGGCGGCTCGGAGTTTCGGATTGTTTTCGCGCAGCGTGAGGATGGCGACTGCGATGTCATTGAAGACGCAATAGCCTGAGCCTTCGGCGCGGAAGGCGTGGTGGGTGCCTCCGGCTAGCGTGCCGCTCCAGCCGTGAATGCGGGCTTCTTGCGTGGCCGCGAGCGTGCTGCCTACCGAGGCCAACGTGCGCTTGACCAGACCCTCGGACCAAGGGAAGCCGATGCGGCGCATGGCAGGTGCGTCGAGGCGACCTTCAAGAAAAGAGCGGACGTACTCGGCATCGTGAGCTTGCTCGATGGCGGCGATGTTGGCCAGGGGCGCGGGTTGGAGGGTGAAGTGGCCGTCGACTTCGAGGAGGCTGCGGAGGAGACGATATTTTTCTATGGGGAAACGATGACCGGGAGGGAGCGGGAGCCCATAGTGATCGGTGTAGAAAAGACGCGGCGGGGTCACGGCTTGGTCAGGATACGGCATGTACACTGAGTTTATTGCGATGAGTGAATATCTTCTGAGGATGCGGCGCGTGATTTGGGTTTGCGTTTTGGGCGCCGGCTTGATGTTTGGCGGCCTGCGGGTCGCGGTCGCGCAAGGTTCGGCTCCGCCTCCGCCTGCGGCTGGCGCTCCGGCGAAAGCGGCGGACGCGCAGGTTTATCGGGACGTCTCGTTTGGATTTCGCTACAAAATTCCATTTGGGTGGGTGGAGCGGACGGAGGAGATGCGCGCGCCCGCGGCGGAGGAGACGACGGAGCCGGGTGGGGGCGCGGATTCTACTTCTTCGAATGCAAAAGCCGGGACTCGCGCGAGATCGGCGCGCAGTAAGGCGACCAGCGACGTGCTGCTCGCTGTGTTTGAACGGCCTCCGGCGGCAGCAGGCGAGGGCGTGAATTCGGCGGTGGTGATTGCGGCAGAGAGCGCGGCGGGCTATCCGGGATTGAAGACGGCGGAGGATTTTTTGGGTCCACTGACGGAATTGACAACGGCGCAGGGGTTCAAGGTGGAGGGCGATCCTTCGGCGGTGACGATTGATGGGCGAGAGTTGGTGCGAGCGGATTTTACGAAGGCGCTGACGGAGAAGGTGATGATGTATCAATCGACGCTGGCGATGGTGGCGAAGGGGCAGATTGTCTCGTTTACTTTTATTGCGGGAAGCGCGGGCGAGGTGGAAGAGCTGATGGAAGGGCTGGGGTTTGGGAGGGGGAAGTAGCCTCAGCGCTTTAGTGAGATGGGCGGGTGCAGAGCCTTAAACCACCGATTTCGCTGACGATCATGCTGAGATTCGCTGGGGGCTGCCCGAAGCTGCTGAGCACGTTGGTAGGTGCTTGCTAAGGCTAACAAAAACCATGGTTTACATGGCCGGTTCGGAGCTCAAAACTCGAGTTGTTTATGGTAAAATAGATACAGCTCCGGTGATCGCTAACTAGCAGAAATTTCAATAAGTTGAAGTCACCTGGGCGTTCCCGGCGGCGCACCCCAGCCTGGCGCATAACCGGCTTTTTCCACGCGTGCAAAACGGAGCAGAATGGCAACCAAAGAATTGAATGCAGAGCTCGCCGGCGGAAAGGGCGTTGACCCAAAAAGTGTCGATGCGAAGACTGCCGACGCAAAGAATAAAAACGGCAAGGCCGACAACGGCAAGAGCGGCAACGGCGACTACACCGCGGATTCGATCAAGGTTCTCGGCGGCATGGAGGCGGTGCGCAAGCGGCCGGCGATGTATATCGGGTCGACGGGCGAAATGGGATTGCACCACCTCGTGTATGAGGTCGTCGATAACTCTGTCGACGAGGCGCTTGCCGGGTATGCCGACAAGATTGATGTCACGATTCACGTCGATAACTCGATCACCGTGATCGACAACGGGCGCGGGATTCCGGTCGACAACATGACTCTCGAAAACGGTGACGTACTTCCGGCCGCGCAGGTGGTGATGACGACGCTGCACGCGGGCGGGAAGTTTGACAGCAACTCTTATAAAGTGTCCGGCGGATTGCATGGTGTGGGCGTGAGCTGCGTGAACGCGCTCAGCCACGAACTGGAACTCGAGATTTGGCGGGATGGATTTACGTGGGAGCAGACTTACTCGAAGGGCGAGCCCACCAGCAAACTGAAGAAGACGGGCGCGGCGAAGGTGAAGACCGGGACTAAGGTTCACTTCACGCCGGATCGCGAGATTTTTACGGAACTGGTCTACAACTTCGACACGCTTTCGCAGCGGCTGCGCGAGCTGGCATTCCTGAATCGCGGCCTGACGATCACGCTGACGGACGAACGGACTTCGGATTCGAAGACGGGCGAGGCGAAGCGGAGCGAGTTCAAATACAACGGCGGCATTGCGGAATTTATCAAGCATTTGAACCGCGGCAAGCAGGTTCTGCATGACAAGCCGATTTACATGGAAGCGGACAAAGACCAGGTACACATCGAAATTGGATTGCAGTACAACGACGCGTATTCGGAGTCGGTGTTCAGCTTTGCGAACAACATCAATACAGTCGATGGCGGGACGCATCTTTCGGGGTTCCGCACGGCGTTGACGCGGACGATTAATTATGCGGGACAGCAGATGGGGCTGTTCAAGGACGTCAAAGAAAATTTGACGGGCGACGATGTGCGCGAGGGATTGGTGGCGGTGATCAGCGTGAAACTGCCGCAGCCGCAGTTTGAAGGACAGACGAAGGGCAAGCTGAATTCGGATATCGCCGGAATTGTGCAGGCGGTCGTAAACGAGAAGCTGGGCGCGTTTTTTGAGCAGAACACTACGGTCGCGAAGAAAATTATTAATAAAGCGATCGACGCGGCGCGGGCGCGCGAGGCGGCGCGCAAGGCTCGGGATTTGACGCGGCGCAAGGGAGCGCTTGATTCGGGTGGGTTGCCGGGGAAGCTGGCGGATTGCTCGGAGCGGGATCCGAACCGCTGCGAATTGTTCTTGGTAGAAGGCGAGTCGGCCGGTGGGACGGCTAAACAGGGGCGCGACCGGCGGTTCCAGGCGATTCTGCCGCTTAAGGGAAAAATTCTTAACGTCGAAAAAGCGCGTTACGACAAGATGCTGGCGCACGAGGAAATTCG
>JBAWAI010000547.1:0-4433 GCA_049589215.1 Terriglobales bacterium
TGCGAATAACGCTCCAAGTGGCTTCCTCTGGACGCGAAATGCGCAGCGGCGAGTCGTGGAATATTCCATCCTGCACATCCGACTCGAACAGGCTGCCGCGACAAATTGCGACTTTCTTTAATCGAAACGTCGGATATGCAAGGTTCCGTCATTTAGACGAGTGATGCGGTCGCGTAGCCTCTCAATCAATCTTGCCAGCGCAGTGCGGATGTCCGCATTCGCAGGCAAGCTCAGGGTCGGTCTTTAGCGTTTCGCAGTATGGGCTGCAATATCGGCTGTCATTTCCAACTAAGCAACTGCAGCCGGTGTGCGCACATCGATTTTTCTTTTTGTCATCCACTGGGGAATCCTTTCGGTTTGGTTGTTGGGAAATCGTTCTTGTGACGTATCGCTTTGTGTGAAGCGAATGATTGTCGCCTCAGCGAAAACCTCCAAGGAGGTAGGCGATGAGCAGGATCAACAGAATGGTTCCCAGCCCAATACCAGCACCACCGCCATAACCCCAGCGGCTATGACCGTAATAACCTCCACCGCCGCCCAACACCAAAATCAGGATAATAATCAGGATCAACATACGATTTCTCCGTTTCTATTTACCGTGTCTGGAATTTCACCGTATTTTTCGCGTTGAAGCGTCAAAGAACATCCGCTCTCAGGAACCGACACATTCGGTCCTGCCTTAAGCCAGCACCCGTACTGACTTTTCCCGGTTCCATTGTCTTGTCTTAGCTGCAGTAATAAACGCATTTTCCTCGTTGGCGCTGACCACGCCGCCGTCATTTCCGATATTGGCCGCTTTCAAAAGCGATTTCGCGCCCTCGTCGGCGGCAATGGCCTTGAGATGACCGAACGCATCCCGCACAAAGTCAACTGCCGCACTCTCTAGCGACAGTGCTTTCGCGCCCCTCTCGGAGAGGATTACCGCAACCGCGTCGAATAGCACGGAAGGCATACCGGCCAGTTGTCCGTCCGCCCGCATCATCGACCCGCCCGCGAGCTTTGCACCGCTGACTTTGGGCGCAATGATCTTAACGGTGGCGCCCGCTTCAATTGCGGCCCTCCTGATCTTCTTGATAAGTCCGCCGTCCGAACCATCCGCAATCAGGATGCCGATGGCGCGCCCCTCCAGCGTATCTTTCATCTTTCCAATAATCTGCAAGGCAGGCGAGGGTTTCAGTTTCTGTACGGGTGCAGCGGGCTTGGGCGCGGTTGGCACTGTCTCCAATCCCAGACCGTCGGCTACGCGATGGGAAAGGTCCTCTTCAATATTGCGCAGGTGGCCGACCATCGCTTCCCGCACGTGCAGGTGCTCGACCTTTGAAAGCTCAAACACCAATGCGGAGGCGATATGCGCCTGCTCGTAGGCTGTTTGGCTGAGATAAAACTGGCGAGCCTGACTATAGTGATCGGCGAAGCTCTCGAGCCTGACTCGGCCTTTATCTCCGGTTTCGTTGATCGCGACACTGCGAAATCCGTTTAGAGGGTTCTCGCGTGGTGAATTCTTCGACAACGAATTGGGCTCATAGGATACTCGGCCCACTGGTTGCTCCATCTGCATGTGGGCGTCACGTTGCTGGTTCGAGAACGGGCACTTGGGCGCGTTGACCGGAATCTCGTGAAAATTAGGCGACCCCAGGCGCGATAGCTGCGTGTCTTGATAAGAGAACAATCGACCCTGCAATAACGGATCGTTTGAAAAATCGATGCCTGGCACGATATGAGAAGGACAGTAAGCCACTTGCTCGGTTTCGGCGAAGAAATTGTTCGGCCAGCGATCGAGTACCATGCGACCAATCACTTTCAAAGGCACTAGTTCTTCGGGGATCAACTTGGTCGCGTCTAGATGGTCGAACGGGAACGCGTCCGCTTCCTCTTGCGTAAACAGCTGAACCGCAAATTCCCACTCAGGAAAGTCGCCGGCAGCGATGGCGTCGAACATGTCTCGCCGGTGAAAATCCGGGTCAGCGCCCGAAATCTTGACCGTTTCGTCCCAGATGGTCGATTGCAAGCCCAACTTTGGGCGCCAATGGAACTTCACAAACGTCGATTCGCCGGCAGCATTGATCAGTCGAAAACTATGGATACCAAATCCCTCGATCATCCGCAGCGACCGAGGCAGGGTGCGATCGGACATGATCCACATCACCATGTGCATGGATTCCGGCGTCAGGGAAATAAAATCCCAGAACGTATCGTGCGCCGTCGCGGATTGAGGGAAACCTCGGTCAGGCTCCATTTTCACGGCATGGATGAGATCCGGGAATTTGATGGCATCCTGAATGAAGAAGACGGGAATATCATTCCCCACCAGATCCCAGTTTCCTTCTTTCGTATAAAACTTCACGGCAAACCCGCGTACGTCCCGAGGCGTGTCCACCGAACCCGCACCGCCTGCAACGGTCGACAATCGTGTAAAGACCGGCGTCTTCTCGCCAACCTCGGTGAGTATTCTGGCGGTTGTGTATTTCTTGAGGGAAGAGGTCAGCTCGAAATATCCATGTACACCGGTGGCTCGCGCGTGAACGATGCGTTCGGGAATGCGCTCGTGATCAAAATGCGTGATCTTCTCGCGCAGGATAAAATCTTCGAGAAGCACCGGGCCGCGCGGATTGGCCTTGAGCGAATTCTGGTTATCTGAGAGCGCGACACCCTGGTTTGTGGTCAGGGCCGGATGCTGGCCCCCAGCAATCTGATGCACTTCTCCGCCCGTGACTGGTTTTGACTCGGGATTGCCTGCTGATTGCTTTTTCGGGCCGCGAGTTCCAGAAGTAGGCTTCGTTGTTTTTCTGACCATAGCGACTTTCTCCTCAGTCTGCCCGGCACCCAACCGATGTTAGGGACTCTTATGCGATCTTGACCGACTCGTTCGCATCGGCAACCGATACCCTGTCCTTAATCGCGGCGTATTCGTCCGGCGACAGCAAGATGCGGGAGACAAGTTCGAGCTTGGTGCGATACGGACGGTTTTCAATCAAACGCTCTTGGGTCTCTGCGGAGAGCCCCAGTTCCGTCAGTTGGTCGGTGTTGGCGGAATTTAAATCGATCAGGTGTTGGGAAACGAGTTCCTCGGGTGAGTGATCGGAATAATTCAGATCGTCGTTGGTGAGATGAACATTTCGAATTCTGCGGCGCCCGTAATACCATCGCCAGCCGTAAATAAGGATGGCACCTGAGCAGAATCCGCCAATCATTGCCTTCGTGGATCTTTTCATCGTTGTTTCTCCGACGCGGGATCACCTTGACCAGCCGTAATTGGATGTTGTGTGAGTCCGTTGGGTTGTGATCGGCAAGCTCATGCCTGCCAAGCGGGGCGGCGTAGTCTGAGTCTACGCAAGGGATAGCCGCCAGGCGATTTTCGGTGGTGTCCTATCAGAGCCTCGGGGGCTCAATCAGACAGGGGTGCGACGACTTATCGCTCAGTGTGCGGAGTAGCACGAAGTAAGCCCGTACCGGCTTCGCAGCGGACTCCGGGAGGAGCACCGCAGGTTGGACATCGGACGGCCAGCACATTCCTTGACTCAGTAGTGTTCCGCATGACGAAGACTACGCTAACCAAGATCGCGGGTCTGTTCGATTATGACCATTTCCTAGCAGTACACTGCTGGATGCGAGAAGCGAGCGAGTGGCCTTATGCCGCCTCACTTCGACGAGATCGGCTGGCCGCATACAGCAGGCGATCCTCGAATCGGCCAATGAAGGGTGAGACGAGATGAGGGCAGAGTTATTCGTGTGCTGCCGGACTAGCTCAAAGATAAAAAGCCGTTCCCAGCGGAATTACCGTGAACGGCTTTTCTTATACCAACCTGTTTGGACCTTTGCACTAAGCTGCGTTGCGAGATTTTTTCCTCGCCGGCGGTGCCTGTTCTTCTGTATCCGCTTCCTCGCCCTGGTTCGCCTGCGCATTAATGTCGCCAGCGAGTCCAGTGAGCTTTTCGTCCGTAGCTTTTTCTTCTTCGAGCGTTTCGTTGAGAAGAGAAACATGCTCCGACTCGCCAAGTTCCTCAGCGAAGGCGATTACCGTTCCATAGCCGGCCATTTCGTAGTGTTCGACCCGTTGAGCCGCTCCGATGAGAGCCGCATCGAGCACCGCGCCATCATGCTCCTCAATGGCTTCGGAGCCTTCCTGGATCAGCCCTTCCATGCCTTTGCACTTCTTGCCTTTGGGACTTTCGCCAAGCTTCTCAAAGATGGTCTCTAGACGCTGAACCTGCCCTTTCGTCTGTTCGAGGTGTTCCTCGAACCCGGCGCGCAGTTCATCTGAAGTCGCCGCTTCAGCCATTTTAGGCAGCGCTTTCACCAACTGGTTCTCGGCGCTGTATAAGTCCTTGAGTTCATCGATATAGAGTTCCTTCAATCCTTCGTCCGCCATAATTTACTCCTTAGGAATTTCAAATTTGACCACGGCTATGATGCAGCTACGAACCTAAAGGATT
>JBAWAI010000548.1:0-4753 GCA_049589215.1 Terriglobales bacterium
CCGTCCGCAGCGACCTGGAAATCAGGGCTGCGAATCAGTGTTCGCAGCCCATGTCGACACACTCAGTAGCTCGAGACTAAATAGGTGAGCGCCTGCACGTCTGAGCAAGATAGCTCACATTCCGGAATACAAGATTCGGAGATGCTTTCTCAATCCGCGGCGCGACGCCCGCCCTCGCAATTGCCGTTAGCGTCCAGCCATGCCAGCAAAGTGCGCACGCTGGCGCGAGCCAGCGCGATGGAGCAGTCGGCGGCTCCGTAGTAAATGTTGAGGCTATCGCCGTCCGGATCCATGGTGTAGCCGCAGGGAAATACGACATCGTTCACGTCGCCATGACGCTCATAATCGGCCTCCGGCCCAAAGATCCACGAGTCGCCCCGCAGCAGACATTTCTCGGGGTTTTCCAGGTCAAACAGGGCCAGGCCCAGACGATAGAGGCAGCCAGAAGGCGTCTGCCGCACACCGTGATAGAGCGTCAGCCATCCTCGGGTGGTTTCGATGGGAGGCGGCGATAGGCCAATCTTGTTCGCGTCCCACCAGGCGCCGCGACGTGCTTCGAGAATCAGGCGGTGCCGTCCCCAGTGGCGCAAGTCCGGTGAGTACGAGATCCACATGTGCGAGCCAAGTGGCGTCATCGGCCGGTGGATGAGCGCCCAGTAGCCGTTAATCCGGCGCGGCAAGAGCGCCGAATCCTTGTCATCGGGCGGCATAATGACGCCGTAGCGCTCGAAGCTGCGGAAATCCTTGGTTAAAGCGAGAGACACGCCGGGTCCGCCGCGCGAATAAGACGTATATGTCACGACGTATTGCTGGAGCTCGGGAGCGAAGGTGATGCGCGGATCCTCGATGCCCCAGATTTCCTCGGGGTAATCGTTCGGGCTCGACATCATGGTCGGCTCGCGATCAATCTGCCAACCATCTACTCCATTACGGGAGCGGGCGGCGCAAAGATGAGAGAGTCCGCGTCGATCTTCCACCCGGCAGAGCAGCAGGGTTGTACCGTCCTCAAGCAGAGTGGCTCCTGCGTTGAAGACGCTATTGATCGAGTAAGGCCAATCCTTGCTGGTCAGGATCGGGTTGCCCAGATGACGAAGAAGCAGCGGCTCGTGGCCAGTGATGGCGGCAACGGTCATAAGTTCACCAAAGCAAGAGAAACAACTTCAAAGCGCATGTTGGACGACCTCATTCTTTGTGTTACTCGCGTTGACCAACTCGCCAGGACCAAGCACTTCTCCGAGCAAGCGCATTTCGACCTGCGCCATCAGGAATGCCAGCGTCGATTCCGCTCCCTGATTTTCATTCACGCGCTCCGGGTGCAAACCATCCCGACAACCACCCGTGATGGGATCGTACATCGCAATCCCCAAGTCGTTACTTCCCAGGAACCAATTAAAAATCGACCAGGCTTCCTTGCGCCAACGGTCATCTCCCGTAATGCGATACGCCGCCAGACACGCAGAGACCGCTCCGCCCGCTTCCACTGGTTGTTGATCGAAGCGTGCTCGCGCGTCGCCCTTGCGGTAAAACCCTTGCGATCCGATGGGCACGAAATGATCCTGCTCTGCGTCACGCTGCACTTCACTCAGCCAATTCAAAGCGCCAAGGCCGATCGCGATCATCTCGTGATTTAAGTTGCGCGAGCCGGCGATCAACGCAGCCTGGGGCAACCTGGCATTCGAATAAGCCAGAACATTTTCAAACCAGCGCCAGTCCGGTGACTGATTGCCGTTGTAGTTGTCGACGAGCCGCTTGGCCAGCACCGAGCCCACTCTTTGCGCGTCCCGGTCGCCTGAAAAAGAATTTAGATATTCCTCAATCCCCAGCACAGCAAAGGCCCAGGCTCGCGGACTGTTGAAGGCAAGCACCGCCGGAACAGCCATCTCAAAGAGCCGGCCAGCCGCGCCTCGAAGCGCTTGATCTCTCGATCGCCCGAGCACAGTTCCAAGCGCCCACAGCGCGCGCCCATGCGAGTCCTCAGAGCCTTCCACCTCGCCCCAAACACGCGCATAACTCAGGAAGTTTCTGAATCTTCCATTCGCTGAATTCAGAGCGTGTCCCAGAAAGGCCAGATACCGCGAGGCCAGGTCGTGAATTTCCCGCGGTTCTGTTTGACCAAGTTGCTCGAGGAGCACGGTCAGAGTCAAAGCACGCGCATTATCGTCGGTGGTATATCCCTCGGAATAGTTGGGAACCGCGAACGTCGCATGCTGGAGCATCCCCGTATCATCCGTCAGGCGGTGTAAGTGATCCAGGTTGAGTGCGGGCAGCCTGTTAAGAGATTTTTCCAGCATTCCATCTGCGGCCGACACGCGTGGCGACTGCATGCGATCACTGCGAGCCTGCGCAAAACTGTTCATGTATCCCTGCGCGACCTTCTTCCAGACCATTTCCCGGGAGTATAAGTAAGCGCGTTTTCGCATTGCGTGGCGGATCGCGGGAGTGTCGAGGAGTTCGACTGTTTTGCGCGCAATCGCCTCTGGGTCCTGAAAGGGAACCAGCGCCCCCCGTCTGTCGTCCAGCAGTTCGATGGCATGCCAGTATGGCGTCGAGATGATGGCCTTGCCGGCGCCGAGCGCATAAGCAAGGGTTCCGGATACTACCTGCGCCTCGTAGCGGTAGGGAGTGATATAGATGTCCGCCGCGCCAATGAACTCGGCCATCTCCGAGGGACTTGCAAAACGGTTGTGAAAGAACACACTTGATTCAACGCCGATTTCCTTGGCCAAAGCCTGCAAACTCTCGCGGTAGTGATCGCCTTCCCGGCGCAGAATGTGAGGATGGGTTGCGCCCGCGACGATGTAGACCACATTCTTGTGCCGCGACAAAATGTGCGGCAACGCTTGAATCACGTTTTCGATTCCTTTATTCGGAGAGAGCAGGCCGAAGGTCAGGAGTACCGCTTTCCCTTCCACGTCGAAACACTCTTTGAAGAAGTTTGGGTCCAGAAAAGGCAGGTCCGGCACGCCGTGCGGCACCATATCGATCTTTCGGCCAGGCACTTTGAAAACTTCCTGCAAGATTTGCGAAGAGAGCTGGCTCATTACGATGAGTCGATCAGAAAGCGCTGCGATCTCCTCCATCACCCGCCGTTGGTCGGGATTTGGTTCGCGAAGAACGGTATGCAGTGTGGTAATGGCGGGCATTTTGAGGCGCCGTAAGAGAGCCAGAATGTGACTGCCCGCCGGGCCGCCAAAGATTCCATACTCGTGCTGCAGGCACACCAAATCGAAGTTCGCGAAATTCAGGAAGTCAGCCGCCTGCTCGTAAGAGGACAGATCATCCTGCGCAAGCGCCAGTCTCACTCGAGAAGGGTAGTCATAGCCCGATTCCGTGTCGTTGACAGGAACCGCAAACAATTTGGCAGAACCACACTCGCTTGAGATTGCATCGCACAAGTCGGTCGTAAACGTGGCAATTCCGCACTGCCTCGGAAGATAGTTGCCGATCACCGCAATCCGGCTCGGGAGTCCTGCATTCGATTGCAGCCGAACAGGTCCGATGGGCACTCCTGCGGATGTGCCGGGGTATTTTGTGGTGAGTTCGAGAGCCGGCACTGGGGGGACCGTTTCTATCACTGACATCAATATCCTTAAATGACCTGAAATGACCTGGCGACTGCTATGCGGAACCGGCAGTTCTCCCTCGAATTAGTATTCGCTTCCAGTGGCAAGAACTCTGATCAAAATTGCTCAGAATCGCAATCGCGAATCCACTAAAGTCATGGATATAGCAAGGTTGCCCGCGGGTTTCCATTCAATACCAGCTCACGCAGAAAGAGAGTTGCCATGACGCCCATGGTTCAAGTCGGAACGGTCCTGCTCGGCGAAGAGTCGCCGCGCATGGCCGAGGTCCTGGCGCTCCAGAGTGAACCATACTTCGCGAATTGGAGCGTGGTGAAGGCGCTTGACGGCTTCACTCTCGACGACAAGATTCAAGCTGCGCGGTGGAAATTCCTTTTCATGGCTGACGAGATCAAAACGACCTTCTTCGGCGCGATTGGAGCCGTTAATATCCAGCGAGCATTGGAACGAATCACGCGCAAGGTCAAGCACCAGAACTTTAATTGTCTCGAAGTGACTTCGATTGTGGCCAAGCGCTTTTTTGGTGTGCCCTACACCACCGTTTCCGCACATTCGCGCCACATCCAAGAGGGTTACCGGCTTGACAGCATCGAGACGAGGCGGAACGGCCGGCAAGACCCGCAGTAGGTATATGGGGCATAGCCGGTGTCACCAGGTGAATCACATTACCCTTACGGTTTGCGTCTCCAGCGTGAAAATACGGAGCCTCGCTGTCTGGCGCAGCCGCCTTCTCGACACAGATTTTCCAGTTCACGAAATCCCCAGTGCGCCCGTGTGAGCGAACGTGTTTTTTCTTTGAGCCAGAGCCTCTCTCTTTATTTCATTCCCCTGGGCAGTGTCCCTGCGAGGACACTGCCCTTTAGGGGTATGACACATGCCGAGCAGTGATACCGCTTATTTCTGCGGGCGCTCTTCGGCTTTGGGCGCTGGTTTGGCTGCATGCGGAGCTGGCTGCGCACGAGCGGCAGTCGTCGTATGGGGGGCCTGCTGTTCATGAGTCGCTGGGCGCGCCTGAGCAGCAGGTTGTGCGTGAGCCGCAGGTTCCCGGTTGGGTTCAGCGGGCGCACGAGCAACCCTTGGCTTAGCCGCCTTATTCGCAGTGGGCTTATCCTCGTTCGAGCGAGCCGTCGCTTTGTTTTCGGTGGCCTTATTCTCATTCGAGCGAGTCGCTG
>JBAWAI010000549.1:0-9109 GCA_049589215.1 Terriglobales bacterium
CGGCGACGTTATTCGGATTCAACTGCACGGCGCGCTCAAATTCCTGGCGCGTCTTTCCGGCCAATCCAAACGCGGAAAGGAAGTTGGAGCGATCCGCTTTCGCGCCGTAGACGTGTGCCATCCACCGGTGATACTCGCCGTTGTCCGGATCGAGAGCGACGGCTTTCTTACAAGAAACTTCCGCTCGATTCAAGTCTTCAATCGCAAGATAGGCGCGGCAGAGCAGGTTCGCTGATTCCGCGTCTGTAGCCACTGTGGAGGGGCGCCCGTTTAGCGTGCTGATTACGTCATCGATTCGCCCAGCGGCCAGCAGGCTGCGAGCCGAGTCCACGGCCGTTGCCGAGAGCGACACCAGCGCCAACAGCAGGAAAGCTAACAATTGGGCGATCCGTTTTGTCATTAAAAATTCGAACTCAACAATCGAAGTGGACTAGTTCAGATTCTCTAAAATTTAACCGGCGTTCCGTCGCCGACCGGTTTTCCATTAATCGAATTAATCGCGATCAAGTCGTTGGCCGCGACTCCATGCGTGATTTCAACCTGCGTCAGGTTCGAAATCGCGGTCTCGACATTCTTCCGCTTGAGTTGGTGACCGACCACCTGGAGCACATACGGGGTGGAATCGTCGGTGCGCAGCGCCTCGCGTGGTATCACCAGCACATTGTCGTGCTCGGCGGAAGTGATGGTAACGCCCACGTTGACGTTCGGCAGAAGCTTTAGATCGTGGTTGTCGACCACGCTTGTGATTTCGCCCACATTGCGCGCGCTGTGCAGTTTTACGGTCGACGGAATCTGCGTCACGGTGGCCTGCCATACACGCGCGGGCATGGCATCCCAGGTGATTTGTATCGGATCGCCAAGGGCAAGCCGCGCTACATCAGGCTCGTCGACGAAGGCGCGCACTTGCACGGTTCGAAGATCCGCCACTTGCAATAGAAGGTCGCCGCTCGCGACGAACCCTCCCTGCTTGACTGGAAGTGAGTAGACGATCCCGTCAAAGGGCGCGCGCACGTTTGACTTCGCCAGCGTGTCCTGCGCGGCATCGTAGGCTGCCTGCGCTTCGTCGCGCTGCGCCTCGACATGCGCTATCTCGGCGTTCGAATAACGTTTGGTCTGTTCCTGCTTGATGAAGGCCAGTTGCGCGTCAGCGCGTGTGAGAGCGTTCTCGGCATCGCGCACTTCGCCGGTAGATGCGGCACCCTCTTGTTGCAGCTTCTTTAACACATTCAGATTGCGTTCCGCGGAGTCGCGATCGGTGCGCGCTTTGGTCAGCTCCACGTCGAGGTTGAGAACCTGTTCCTGATTGCCGCCGCGCTCGGTGGCTGCGAGATCGGCTTGGGCGGCTTTGAGCTGAGTCTGGGCGCGCGCGGCCTGCGTGCGCGCGTCGGCGTCATCAAGAACAACCAGCAACTGCCCCTTGCGAACCGCATCGCCTTCCTTGACCAGAACGCGCTCCACGCTCGCGGCCACCGGAGCGTGTGCCTCGAAATTATTGAGCGGCTCGATCTTTCCGTTGGTCGAAATCAGGCTGCGAATTTTGCCTTGCTGAACCTGCGCCGTTCGAATCGGCACGGTGTCATCATGGTGCAGTACGAAGGCGGCCAGGACGCAGACGGCGGCCACAATCACCAACGTTGTCACCGGCCAGCGCCGGGGCTGCGAACTGTTTCCATTCAAGGGCATGCAGAGATAACTACAAGCTTCAATGTATCACTCGCTCGCCGCGCTGGACGCGCAAAGTTACCTTTGAGACTTACGTAGTTTGATGCAGCACACGCCGCATTTGCCTCAAATTCAGCCGCCGACTTCGACGGCAAGGCTTTCAAATCTCAACAGCCAGTTCGTGGGTAATCGAATAACAAGACCAGAGGAATCGCTTCATTGGTTAAGAGCTGACAGCTGAAACCCGACACCAGACATCTTGCAACTCGCTACAATAAGCCATGCCAAAGCCGCGCCGTTATACCGACGAGCACGCCAGCGCCGGGCTCGACCACAACTTTCCCGAGATCGAGACCTGGCCGAACCAGTTTCCGGGATACGAAATCGTCGTCGACGATCCTGAGTTTACCTCCGTGTGCCCGAAGACTGGACTGCCGGATTTTGGAACCATCGTCATCCGGTACCAGCCCAACCAGCGGTGCCTGGAGTTGAAATCGCTGAAGGAATATTTGCAGTCCTATCGCAATCTCGGGATCTTTCAGGAAAACATCGTGAACCAGGTGCTGAACGATGTGGTGCGCTGGGCCAAACCAGCGTGGGCCGAGGTAAAGGCCGACTTTCGTCCGCGCGGGGGGATTTCGACGGTAGTGGTGGTGCGCTGGCCGCGCGACAGCAAAGTCAAAAGTAAAGGGTCAGACTGAAGATTGAAGAACCGCCAAATCCAAAGGTTTCACGTCTGCAGGCTAACTTCTGCTTCTGCAATCAGCGCGACGCCGCAGCCGCACGCGGTTGAATGCGCTCGATTTCGTCTGCATACTCAGCCTTCACTCGGCTGATTTCATAGGCAGCCTGCAAGTTAAGCCAAAACTGTTCGGTGGTCCCAAAGAAGCGCGAAAGGCGGACGGCAGTGTCGGCGCTAATGCCGCGGCGCTCGAGAATGATGTCGTTGACCCGAGGCGCAGGCACATGCAGACGCTTAGCCAGTTCATAGGCGGACATGTCCATTGGCTTGAGAAACTCTTCTCGCAGAATTTCGCCGGGGTGCAGGCTCCAGTGCGGTGTGCCCTTTCGGGGAATGGTCATAACTTGCTTCTCCTGTGCCGGTCTCGCGGCCGTCCTTCAACCTAGTGGTAGTCCGTAATCTCAACGGAGTACGCATCATGTCCTCGCCACTCGAAGCAGATCCGGAATTGATCGTTGATTCGGATGCTGTACTGCCCTTGCCGGTCGCCGCGCAGTTTCTCCAGGCGATTGCCGGGGGGAACGCGCAAGTCATCGAGCGCCAGCGCGCCATCGAGCATGGCAAGCTTTCTCCTTGCGACTGCGGCCGGGGGAGCACCATTGGTTTTTCCGGTGCTCCAGATTTCCGCCGTCTGCTTGTTGGCGAAATTCTTGATCACATTCTGCGATAATAACGGAGGACGTTAATAATGTCAATCGTTATTAACGCAGCTCGTTATCAGCAAGACTGTAAAGTGTCTGTGCTATATTCGCTCGACCTGTGCCTGCCAAGCTCTATCCCCGCGCCGCGCTCGCGCTGCTCACCACGCTCAATCTGCTCAACTACATCGATCGTTCTGTCTTGTATGCGGTTCAGGATCTGGTCAAGGCTGAGTTCCATCGTAGTGACGCCGCCTTCGGCCTGCTGACCAGCGTCTTTTTTATTTTTTACATGTGCGCGGCGCCCTTCATGGGGCCGCTCTCACTGCGCTTCTCGCGCAAGGCAGTCATCATCGCCGGCGCTCTCATCTGGAGCGTGGCCACGCTGCTCACCGCCGTAACCCACAACTTCACCGAGTTGCTCATCCGCCACACCCTCGTCGGCATCGGCGAGGCCAGCTTCGTCATTCTCTCGCCAACGTTTGTCGCTGACATGTTTCCTGAGGACGAGCGTGGGCGCGCGATGGGCATCTTTTATCTGGCCCTTCCTGTCGGCACGGCGCTCGGCTATTTGCTCGGCGGCGTGATGGGGCCGACCTATGGATGGCGCGCACCGTTCTATGTTGGCGCGGCTCCCGGAGTGTTTCTCGCTTTTCTTTTATTGTTCATTCCAGAACCGACGCTTGGCCAGTTCGATGCGCCCGAAAAGGCGGCCGAGCGCACCGCCCCCAAAGGCCTCAGCGGATGGATTCGCACGGTGAAAGGGCTCGCCCATAATCCGGCCTTTCTCAGCGCGACCTTCGGCATGGCAATGATGACCTTTGCTCTCGGTGGTCTTCAGGTCTGGATGCCGACATTCCTGCACCGCGCGCACGGGTACAGCTTGCTCAACGCGAATGTGCTCTTTGGCGCCAGCACAATCGTCAATGGCATCGTGGCTTCGCTGGCTGGCGGATGGCTCTCTGACTGGCTTTTGAAGCGTACCCGCTCCGCGCACTACCTCGTCTCGGCGGTCAGCCTTGGACTCGGAATTCCGGCCATGTGCTTCGCACTGTTCGCCAGCGGACGCGTTATGGTAGTCGGAATATTTGCAGCCGAGTTTCTGCTGCTGCTGAATACTGGGCCTTTGAATGCCGCTGTCATTAATTCTGTCGGGCCTCACGTGCGGGCCGCTGCGCTGGCCGTCAATATTTTTATCTTCCACCTTTTGGGCGACGTGCCCTCCGCCTACCTGATCGGCTACATATCCGACCGATATTCGCTCCGCCTGGCGTTTCTTGGCCCGGTGATCACGATAGCGCTGTCGTCTGCCATACTCTTTTACGGGATGCGATTCGCGCCCGAGGTGGTGATACCAGCGGCGCGCAATTCCGCAACTGAGCCCACGTCTTAAGTTCGCGGACAAATTCACAAAATGCTCACAAGAATGCTCGCAGAATGATTCTCCAAATCTCAACCTGGATCGCGGGCATCATCCTGGCCGTAGTGTGGTTTTCGCGCATTCTGGAAGCCGCCATCGGCATGCCCCGCGTCGCCGATGTGGCGCGCCCCGAGTGGGACCGCAAACCGCCCACGCCAGACGGCGAGCCGCGCATCAGCATCATCGTTCCCGCTCGCAACGAAGAGCACGATATCCGCGCCACCCTGGAGCACGTGCTGGCCCTCGATTACTCGAACTACGAAGTGATTGCGGTTGACGATCGGTCGACGGACGGGACAGGCAAGGAGATGGACGATGTCGTCAGTTCGTATGAAAAGTTGTGTGGCGGGGACATTCCTGGCCGCGTGCCTGCAGCGATCCAGTCGCAATCACGTCAAGCGACCAGCTCCGGCCCGAGGTTGCAGGTACTTCACATCACCGACCTTCCCGCCGGCTGGATGGGGAAGACCCACGCCATGTGGACGGCCGGGAAGCGCGCAACCGGCGACTGGCTGCTCTTCACCGATGCGGACGTGCTCTTCAAGCCCGATTCTGTGCGGCGTGTCGTCGCCTACGCCGAGGCCGAGCAAGCCGACCACGTCGTGCTTTTTCCGCGAATGCTCATGGAGCACGCCGGCGAGCGCATGATGATTGCCTTTTTCCAGACTATGTTTGTCTTCGGCCATCGTCCATGGAAAGTGGCCGATCCGCGCGCCCGCGACCACATGGGAGTCGGCGCCTTCAACATGGTTCGACGCAGGGTGTACAACGCCATCGGAACCTACGAGGCGCTGCGCATGGAAGTGGTCGACGATATGAAACTCGGCAAGCTCATCAAGAACGCGGGCTACGCGCAGCGTAACGTCTTCGGAGACGACCTGACATCGCTGCGCTGGGTGCGGGGAACCTTCGGAATGATCGATAATCTGACCAAAAACTTTTACGCTTTGCTCTCGTTTCAGTGGCCGCGCACAGTGGCTTCAATCTTCGCCCTCGGCTTCCTGAATCTCGGACCGTTCATTGGCGTATTCCTCGCCCACGGGTGGGCGCGCGCGCCGTACGCAATCGCACTGGCATCGCTCCTCGCAATCTATTACGGAATGTCGCGCATGTCAGACGTCCGCACGCCTTATTTCTTCTTGCATCCTGTCAGCACCTGCCTCGTGATGTACGCAGTGGCGCGTTCAATGGTGTTAACCATTCGCCAGGGCGGAATAGTCTGGCGAGGGACAAAGTATCCCATCGACGAACTGCGCCGGGGAATGGTGTAGACCCTGGCGAGCGTGCCCGTCTCAAAGAAACGGATTCACGATTCGCATCCCATCAATCTCTCTGCCATGCTGCCAGTCCTCTGAAAGAAGCACGCTGCACCCGGTCTGTTTCGCCGAGCGAAGAATCAATGCGTCCCAAAAAGACAGAGCATGAAGACGATGGAGGTCAACGGCAGCGAGAATATCGGCGACCTCGGGGGTCGCGACGTCAAACTCAGCGAGGAGTTCAACCTTTCGACGGGCGATTTGCGGATCAACCCGCAGCTTTCTCGTCACTGTTACAAAATATTCTTGAAGAACCTGGAGTGAGATGACGCCGGTACCCTCTCTGCGGTGAGCCGCCACAAGATTGACGGCGACCCGCTGCTTGGCGGGCGCAGATTTGTCGTCGGCATAGACCAGAACATTTGTGTCCAGGAAAGTGCGAGCGCTCACGAATCACGCCGTTCGTGAATCTCGTCGCGATTGAAGCGCCAGCCCCGAGAGTCGCCCCGGCCAGAGAGGCTTTTGAACTCCTCAATGCTGCGTTCGGGATCGTCGCCGCCAGCTATACTTTGCAGATAGTCCCGAATCATCTGATTGAGACTCTTGCCAAGCGCCGTCGCTTTCTTGCGGGCTTGCGCCACGACCTGCTCATCGATGGATAGGGTGAGGTTCATTAACACAGGATACGTGTACACGCAACATGTGTCAATTCAAAGTTCTGGTTTACGGCTCGTCCGGATCCACTGGCGTCATCGCTGCCCCCTGCACCGTGTGTTTCGTTTTAACCTTAGCGGCCCGGAACGATCCTGCGCTATAGTGCCCTTGTTTCTCCACGTCGTATTCTTTGGGCATTGCGTTCAGCAGCTTTGAGCTCTCTCCCAGTTGCTGGGGATGCCGGAGAATGATCTCGGCGCGATCGTTATACTCCTCGATCCGCCCCTGGATCGTCACTACTCGCCCCTGTAGTTGCCGCACGTCGCCGACTTTTCTCATATCGCTCGGGAAGACCACCACCGTGAACGGGCAGGTGCGGTATTCCAGGCAAAAGTCGAGGAAGGTCACGCCATGGCTGCCCTCCTCGACGCGCATCACGGTTCCCGTAATGCAGGTCTGCTTGCGCACGTGCTTGCTGGCTTCGGCTATCGGGAGGCAATCCTTCGGCGAAAGAATGCCTGAAGAACTCCCCGAAGAATTGCCGGAGGAAGAATTGCTGGACCAGGGCGCGCTCGACGCATGGTTGCCGGCGACGCTCACCGCGCTCGCAAGCACGATCGAAATCACAAACAGAATGACAATGCGCATAAAGGCCCCGACGACCTGCAGACATATACAGGCGGCCGCAGACGACTGCGTCCAACCGGTCTCAGCCTTGATTGTAGGAGTGCGCACGCGCGCCGGTGACACGCAGCGCGCAAATATCAGCAAGAAGTGGTTCCCGGAAAGGGAATACGAAGGCGGAAATAAAATACCACCGAGCCGGAGCGAGGCCCCGGCTCAGCGAATCCTGACGAGCCGCCACCTAACGAGTGAAGGACTTGATGGCGTTCGCCTCGTCGTCCTTCACGTCGAAGACGGTGTAAAGCTTGGTGATCTGCAGCAGGTCGTGAACTTTTTTCGTCAGGTTCAGGAGCTTCAGTTCGCCGCCCTGGTTCTTGGCGGTGGTAAATGCGCTGACGAGTTCGCCGATCCCGGAGCTGTCAATGTAGTTGACGTCGCCAAGGTTCAGCAGAATTTTCTTCTGTCCCTTGGAGAGAAGATCGCGAACGGTGTCGCGCAGCACCACGCTGCCTTCGCCGAGTGTAATCCGGCCGCTGAGGTCGACGACGGTCACGCCATCCACCTGACGAGTACTGGACTTCATAGTCACTGGGGAGCCTCCTTGGATTCCGCGTCGCCGCGGACGTGCTTAGTCATTTTAAGTTCGGTGCCCGTCTGGGTGGGGTGGATCTCCACCTCGTCCATAAACGAGCGGATCAGGAAAATACCGCGACCCGATGTTTTTAAAAGATTTTCCGGCGCCAGTGGATCCGGAATCTTGCTCGCCTCGAGCCCCTTGCCTTGATCGCGAATAATGATGACAAGATCCTGGGGCGTGCGCTCAAATGCAAGCGTCACCTTTTTGTTCGGGTCGTACGCATTTCCATGCAAAACCGCGTTGACGGCACCCTCACGCACTGCCATGGAGATCTTCATGATCTCCTCATCGTCAAAGCCCGCTTCAGCCGCCATGCGGCTCGCCGTCTCCTCCGCGTTGTTTACCGTCTCCAACGTCGAATCGAGCGTGTAGGAGACGCGGTCATGAGACATAAAGCGATTGGGTCCTGAGCCGGCCGTGGCCGCACTACCACTTTTGATACCGCAGCCATCATAACAAGGCTTGGCCCGGTGCGTGCGAATTGAAAAGTGTGCCTGTCGCAGCGGGAAATGTCAACGCGTGTGGACCTCTAGCCCCATTGCCATCTGCCCTTGCGCCGTCGGGGCGTGCGTTGCGCCACCATTCACAATCTGCTCCGCCGATTGCGTAGTGTAGTCCAGCACGCGTCCGGGGAATACTCCCAGGGCCAACGTAGCAGCCACGCAGATTGCCAACGCTATCGCCGCGGCTGGAGGAATCGCCGTCACGGGCACATCGCCGCGCGGCTCGCGCATATACATCATCACCATGATGCGGAGGTAGTAGTAAGCGCCGAGCGCGCTGTTGAGAACCAGAATGATGGCCAGGCCAACCAGACCCGATTTGAGGTCAGAATTCAGCACGTAGAATTTGGCGAAGAAGCCGCCAGTGATCGGGATGCCGATCAGCGACATCAGGAAGAACGTGAAAGTGGCGGCTAGCGCGGGCGATCTTCTGCCGAGGCCGGCGTAATCCTCGAGCGTCACGTACTTCTCGCCCTGATTGGCGAAGTGGCTGACCACCACAAACGCGCCCACATTCATGGCAGCGTAGGACGCCATATAGAATAGGACCGGCGACGCGCCCAGGTCGGGCTTGGCGGCGAAGGCGGCAAGCACGTATCCCGCGTGCGCAATCGAAGAGTAGGCTAGCAACCGCTTGACGTTGTCCTGCACGAGCGCACCCAGATTGCCAAGCGTCATCGAGAGCGCCGCCGAAACCCAGAGCAGCCAGAACCAGCCTGGAGCGCCGGTTTCGACCAATACGCGCAGCAGGACGGCAAAAGCCGCGGCCTTCGGGCCGGTCGACATCAGACCGACCACCGGAGCAGGCGCGCCCTCATAAACGTCCGGCGTCCAAATGTGAAAGGGCGCCGATGCGACCTTGAATCCGAGACCCACAAACATAAGCGCGACCGCGACATAAGCCAGCAGCCCGCTCTGCCCGGCTGCTAGAGCCTCGCGAATCACGGGGATGCTGGTTGATCCAGTAGCGCCG
>JBAWAI010000550.1:0-1713 GCA_049589215.1 Terriglobales bacterium
GCTCTCGCAGTTCCAGTGCAGCGTCGAATCGAGCTGGATCAAAGACGAACTCTGGCAAGTTCGCAACTTCCATCAGGGCTTCAAAAATGGCCTCGTAGCCGGGGTAATCAACGGAGGCCTCCAGACCCTCCTCCGTGGCGGCCCATTCACCCGCGTCGCATCCCACGACGGGTACAAGAATCTCAAGCCGCTGGACACCCTCCCCGCCGACGGCGGCAAGGAAGCCAATCTCCTCGGCCCCATCAAGGGCGACGGAAAACTGACCTTCGACAAGCTCACCGACCTCTACCACTCCGGCACGAAGCACGAAGAAGATCAGCCCGCGCACCTCATCATTCATGACACCAATATCTGCAACGACCGCTGCATAAAGGAATTCGGCAGCCCCTGCCAGAACTTCTGTCCCGCGAACGTCTATGAGATGCTCGAAGACTCCTCGGCTCCGAACGGCAAGCGCATCAGCCTCAACCCATCCAACTGCGTACATTGCAAAACCTGCGACATCGAAGACCCCTACCAGATCATCACCTGGGTTCCACCCGAGGGCGGCGGCGGACCGAATTACGACGGAATGTAAGGTAAGCCTCGGGCACAAGTAACCGGGTGGTAAGTGGCGTCAATGGCGCCCGGCTCCGCGTAAGCCGTGGCTTTGCGTAAGCACTGGTTCGCCCTCCCAACCCGGTATATACTGCCTCGGTACGATTTGCAGGAGCTCAGTTTCTCGGCTGGGCACGGAGCAACACTTCATACTTTATCCAGCTCCGTAATAGAACGTCGGCACAGGGCATTTATTTCATCTCTGTCTTGAGACCGGCGCGGCGGCAGGATACGCGTTTGCGTGACCTTCCCCGGTGGAGGTATTGCTGTGGACGTCGTTCTCATACGCCTCGTGTTTGTATTCATCGTCGGCGTTATCTGCTTCGTTATTCACCCGTTTAATCTGCCTTCCAACTATGACGCCGTGGTCGGCCTGGCCATTGGCGGAGCCATCGTCGTATTCGAGTGGCGCCTGCGCAGCATGAGCCTCAAGCGCCTCATCGGCGCAGCGATCGGCAGCGTGCTCGGCATCTTTGGCGCCTACCTCTTCGCACTGGTCATCCGTAACGCCATTCCCGCTGGCGCGACGCAAAGCTTCCTCCAGATCATGGTCATGCTGATCATGGCCTATGTCGGACTGGCAGTCGGCGCGAACAAAGGCGACCTGCTCAACCTCGCCGCGCTCGGTGGAATTTTCGGCGGCGAAAAGCAGGGCAAAAAGAGCTACAAGATCCTCGATACCAGCGTCATCATTGACGGCCGCATCGCCGACATCGCCGAGACGGGATTCCTCGACGGCCTCATGGTCATCCCGCAGTTTGTTCTCCGCGAGCTTCAGCTCGTTGCTGACTCGGCCGATTCGCTCAAGCGCAATCGCGGGCGCCGCGGCCTCGACGTCCTTCAGCGCCTGCAAAAAACCGCCTCGCCCATGATCCAGATCGTCGAAGATGACTTCCCAGCCGTCCGCGAGGTCGACATGAAGCTGATCGAACTGGCCAAGGTCTACGAAGGCAAAATCATCACCAACGATTTCAACCTTAATAAGGTCGCTCAACTCCAGGGCGTCGCCGTCCTCAACATTAACGAACTCGCCAATTCGCTCAAGCCCATCGTCCTCCCGGGCGAGATCATGCGCGTCTTTATCCTCAAAGAGGGTAAGGAATACAACCAGGGCGT
>JBAWAI010000551.1:0-16591 GCA_049589215.1 Terriglobales bacterium
AGCAACTCTCGCCGTTGATGGCGATCCAGACCCCGGAAAGGTTCGTCGAGAAGCGCCAGTCGAACACCTTGTTTCAGCAGCGCACGTCCAAAGCGAACGCGTTGGCCTTCCCCACCAGAAACGAGGCCACCGCTTTCTCCGAGTTCGGTCTGCAGTCCTTCAGGCAATTTTTCAAGAAGCTGGCGCAGATTGGATTGCTCCAATAAGTCCGCGGTGGGCAGGGCGTCGGGGTTGCCATAACAAAGATTGGAAAACAAAGAGTGGTTCCACAGTTGGACCGCCGGGTCGACCCACGCTGTCCACGCGCGGAGCTGGTCAAGTAAGACGCCTTCGAGAGCCGCGCTATCCACCGTAACGCTACCCGCTGCTGGTCGATGCCATCCCAGAAGCAGGCCGAGCAAGCTGGATTTACCCGCACCCGAGACGCCGACAATGGCGACATGCTCGCCCGGCTCAAGCTTCAGGTTGACCCCTGCCAGAATTGTGTGTCCCCCGGCATGAACATTCACGTTTGTCAGTTCAATGGCTACTCCGGCCGATCGATCCGCGGCAGCTTCAAGTTCACTCGTTACGGATGCGGCAGAAACGTCGCCTGCGGGCCCAGGAACTGCATTTGCGTCTTCGAGTGCGCCGAGTGGCTCCAGCAGGCGGAGCGTGACGTTGCGGTAAGTAGGATACTGGCGCGCAGCCTGTACAATTTCCTCTCCCAACACCGGGAGATTAAGCGCCCAATACACGAGCAGGAGTGCGCCCCCGGCCTCTCCCGCGCGGCTGATATGGTCGAGCATTAGCCATGCCGCCAGACCAAATCCGGTCAGCCCCTGCAACACTTCGGCCCAAAGTATTGTGCGCAGCAAAGCAAACGCCGCATGGGCCCATTCGACGAGCAAACTCTCATATTCGCGGCGTAAGGAGCGTTCGGCCCGATGCGTAAGCACGGGAACCAGACCGAGCAGCGCATCGAGATAAAACCGGCTCAACGCGCCATTGTGATTGCGCATTCGGAGGTCGCGCTCGCTGAACCTCGGCGTCAGGAGCAGGGGCAAGCCAACCGCCAGCGAGGCGGCGATAATCGCGGGCAGGGCCAGCCGCGGATCCAACCAGATGATCCCCGCAACCGTAACGATCAGTTCAAACAGAGAACGCAGAAGCTGTCCGCCCAGCCCCGGTAACAGCCGTATGCGATGCGTATTATGACTGCGCTCCGCCATGTCAGAGGTGAGGCGGCTGTGAAAGTATCGGTCCCCGAGCTTGGGAATTTTTTCGAGAAAGGCGACGCGCAGGCGCGCTTCGAGATGGCGTCCGCTGCGCATGAGACTGGATGCGATCGGGAGTTCCAGCAGCATCAGAGCCGTCAGAAAAATCAGCATGGCTCCCATTACGCCGAGCCGCTGTCCCGATGACGTGAATTCCCGAGGCATATCCAGCAAGCTGCGAAATAAAATTGCCTCGACTAACACCCCGACGGTCGCAAGTCCGAGTGCGGTTACAACGGCTGCCGGCGCACCTAATCCATCGGCCTTCAACATCCGCAATAGTTCGAGGGCTGGCCGGTTCGATTTCTCCTCCAGCGCGGCAGCCACTTCGGGGGGCAGTTTTCCGGTTTCCACTTGCGCGGATTCCGAGCGCCGTCCTTTCACATGCACTAGCACGGCGCCCTTAAAGAAGACGCGCTCTTCTCCGTCTTCCGGCGGCGCTGGCCACGCCGACCAATAATTAGACGGGATCACGCTCCGACCATCTTGCGAGTCTCGACTGGCTTGTTCGAGGAGCCGGTCTAAAACCCGCTCGGACTCCGTTCCGCGGCGCAAGGCTCCCGATCGGACGATCGCGCCGAGGCTGCGGGTGCCTGCTTCCAGGCGGGCTAGAGCTCGCCAGCCGGGAGCGTTGAGAGCGGAGTCGATCAAGCGCGTGGATGCTTTTCTCGAAACGCCTAAATCGTCCAACTTCCGCCGTACTGGCAGCGAGAATTTTTCCGATTCCGCCCACTCCCTCCAGCCTTGAGCGGGAACCGCCAGAGTATGGATGTAGAGGCTGGAGACAAATTGCGCTTTGGCTTCCCACCGCCGGCCGACAGCGGGATCCATGACTTGCAGAAGGCCGCCGAGTTCCCGCCACGCAACCACGAAGTGTGTGATTTTGCCCGCGCGCAGAACGACGGCGATCGCGGGCAAGAGATTGGCTTCCGGAAGCAACAGGAAGTCCGCGGGCACCATGATCTGTTCGGCATCGAGACCAAGCTGGCGCGCAACCTCTTCCAACGTATCAACCGAAGTACCATCCACGTCGGTCTGGCAGGCTTCCCGCAGGCGGCCATAACTAACTGGTATCCCGAACCCCTCAACCAGACACTTCAAAGCGGCGGGCCCGCAGTCCATCGCCGAGGTCTGCACGACCTCCGGAACGAGTATGCGTCTCCGGCCCAAGTTCATTGCGCGATCACCGCGCTCAGGTTCGAGGAGTTGTTCTTCGGGCCAGCCAGCCAGCTTCCCGCTTTCCGCATCACGAGACTGGCAGGCGAGAGGGTTTCGATCTCGACTTCAACCGAGCCCGGCAGCCCATGTTGCAGAGGAATGCGAGAGCCCGAGCCGGGATCAAGCGCCATCTCCACGCGAATGCCGCCATCGCGAATCTCGCTGGCCACGTTGGTTACGGTTGCGCCCACGCTTCCATACTCCGCCCAGGGAAAGCCTTCCAACCGCAGACGCGCGTGCTGCCCCGGGCTGATGCGTCCCAAAGCTACCGGCGGGTCAAAGCTCGCCACTACCCGCAGCTTTCCGGTCGGGATGACCGCCGCCAGCTTTTCCCCTTCGTGCACGACCGTTCCGACCCTCAACGGCGCTACCTCGCCCAGCTTGCCGTCAATCGGAGCGCGTATCAACCGCCGGCCTACCTCGTCTTCCAACCGTTGTATAGTCACGCCCGAAGTGGCCTGGTCGCCGCGCAACTTGTTTAGCTCGCCCGTCAGTTGCTCGATATGCGCGTTTCTCTCTTCGGTTCGCGTGCGCTGTTCTCCTTCGAGACGCACCGCCGCATAATGCAGGCTGTCGGCTGCCGCCCGCCGCTGCTGGGCGTCTGCCACGCCCCGATTGAGATCGAGCTCCGCCACCACGCCGGCGTTGTACATCTTGCGTAATCGTTCCGCTTCCGCCTGTGCAAACCTTGCCGCCGCTTCCGCTTCGTTGTAATGCGCGCGCGCTTCCTCCAGGGCATCCTTTGACGCTCGTTGATCCTGCACCAGCGCCTGCTCTTCCGAAGCAATCTGTTCTTCGCGGGAACGGATTTGCGGGTTTGCGCCCGCCAGTTGTGTCTTCTCTTCGGTGAGCTGAAATTGCTGTGTTCCGGAGTCGAGTTCCACCAGGACGTCGCCTGCCTTTACTTCCTGGTCGAGCACCATATGGGTCGCCACGACGCGGCCGATGACAATGGACTCGACGGGATGTGCCGCCCGATCCACTTCCAACTCGGCTTTATTAGTGACCGCATACACCGACACATGAGCTAGAAAGAACCAAAGAATCCATGCCGTCAGCAGCGAGGCTGCCAGTGCGAGGCCAAGGTAAGAACGCTGCGAGTTGTCGGCCTCAAGAGAACGAACAGAGCGAAAAAAAGTGGATGCCATCCGATCAGAATCCCCACGTTTCCGGAACCTTCAGAAAGAACTCAGACGCAACAACGTGGTCGGCAGAGAGCACGCTGCTGGCTGGTTATAGTACCAAGAACCTACGCCCGGCCACTCAAGGTGTCAACGAATGCATTCCTTTGATATGAGGTGGGGCGCCGGACCTTGCATTCGGCCAAATTTGCGGTGTTAACTTCAGGCGTTGACCTGGTCCCCGAGTTGGGTGGCGAAGTTAGCAGTCTCGGAAGTTCTGCGCCCGTCGGCCCTAACAGAAATGTGAGGTCGCTGAACCAGATGGTTAGGTTGCCGTGTGGCCCTTGCAGCCTCGGAACGAAAGCTTTGGGACACAATCTTCTCTATCTCGTTTCCAGTCAATCAATAGCGCGCCGGAGGTTCTCAGCCAGAACGACGCGCCGGCTTTGGCATGGAGCTTGCAATATGTGAAAGCACAGCGGTGACAATCAAGATTCGAAAGAAAGGAAAATACGATGAAGGTGAAAACGAATACGCAGGCCGGCAACGCACTGTGGGGCGGGTAATTGAGAGCTCTTCCTTATCGGTAGTGAAGAATTGCTAACTGACTGATCGAGCAGAAACTCTTAAGAAGGAGCCATCCAATGAAAGTGAAGACGAATACGCAAGCCGGCAACGCGATGTGGGGCACCTAGTCTAACGGTCCATCGCTGAGAATCCAGCAGCGGGCCAATCAAACGATCAAGCAATTAAAACCTCAGGAAAGGAACCATCCAATGAAAGTGAAAACGAATACGCAAGCCGGCAACGCGATGTGGGGCAGCTAATTCAAATACCTTCGACAAAAAGTCACGCGGGTCAAACGATCGAGCAATTCAAATCTCAGGAGAGGAGCAACCCAATGAAGGTGAAAACGAACACGCAAGCGGGCAACGCGCTGTGGGGCAGCTAATTCTGATCCTCCAGGAGAAACCGGGCGTTTAGGCGCCTGACCGAACAGTGAAAATCTAAGGAAGAGGAGCAATCCAGTGAAAGTCAAGACAAACGCGCAAGCCGGCAATGCACTCTGGGGCAGCTGATTTGAGGGCTTTCCCTGAATCGTTCAAACTCTATATGACAAACTCTCTAGTCGCGAAAGTGTGGATGCTCCAAAGGGTCGATGAATACTGGTTCCACCAACCTTTTCGGAGCATCCATCCACTACCTTCCAACAACTTTTCGCTGGACTCCTTCGACGTCATCGACACCGTCAGTCCACATTTCGCGCCTTCCATCGGCATAGCGCGCTGCCAAATCCGCTTTCTCGATAACGGTTGCTGATTTTCCTCAGAGTTGAGTCTCTTCAGCCACAATCCTCTACCCCTTAAATTCTTTCCTGCCTTCATGCCTGGTACCGACCCATCGGAGATATCTGCTCCCCCTTAGAATAGGGGTCTGAGGGATCAGCATGCTGTCCCAAATCTCAGGCCGTTGACGCCTCTTTCCATGAAACCTAGAACCTACCCCGATACGAAGCCTTATCCCGAGAAGGTGCGGCTCGTCATCCTGGACCTGGACACATTTCTCTACCCGTACGACAAAGCATACCGAAATGCCGTTCTGCGAGCTTGGCGGGCTGTAGAAACAGAATATGGCCTTCCCATATTCCGGAAAAAAATCGCACAAGAATTGATTGAAGAGGCAACGCAAGAGGCGAGGAAGAATCCGGATGACGCATTATGCCGGTGCATCAGCGAGATGGCGGAACGTCTGGAAAGCGCGGGCCATTCCGGCGCCTCCGTGATTGGAATGCTGGAAGCCTATCGTCGCACACGGAGGATAGCGCATTCGGGTGGGACGGACGAAGGTATGCAGCATGATCACTCCCTTGACCCACCTTATCTTGACCCGCCCTACAAAGACATGATCGCCCTGGCCTTTAATCTAAGGCTACTTCAGGACCATCGGCGGGAAAAAAAGACGAGGCGCACGCGCGACGAACTGCAAGGCAAAATTCTGGATGGAGAAAAGGGGGTCACGCGCCTGTGGAACAAACACATGGGAAGCGATTTCATCAGGCCCGACGCCGGACTTGTAAGCAAGATCCAAAGGCTGACTGACGCCGGAGTCGAGGTCGCTGTCCTCTCGCATTCGTTTAAGCACGGGGAAGGACAGGCAATGGAAAAGCTGGAAAAGCTTGGGCTCAAAGCGGTGATTCCCGAGCACAAAATCTTTGGGCTAGAAGAGATTTCTCCCTATAAAAAAGGCCAGCGCCCGGAGGTTTTTGAGAAGACACTTGCGGCCATCAACAACATGCGCGACGCCGCGGACCCGATTAAGCCCGGCGAGACAATCATGGCGGAAGATACGATCGGCAACCTGCAGGGTGCCAAGAAAGCAGGCATGCAAACCGTGTGGGTACCGCGCCGCAACAAAGATATGCGAGATTATCGCTCACAGAAGCTGCGGAAGAAGCTCGGGTCAGTCGATCATATCTACGCTACGCCCCATGAATTTTTGGATGCGCTGGATGCTGCGATCTGTGCTTCCAGAAACGCCCCATAAGAAAGGTGCGAGGCGGAGCAAAAGCGCCCGGACGATCTCAATCCACATCTCATTCCCCGAACAACCCGCGGGGGAGCATTTTTGCGACTCGCCGTCAGACGCGCCTGGGTTGCTTTGGCAAACCTCCGGGCCACCAGTTCCAATCCCCTGCAATACGAAGGAGCGCGGGACCGATCACAATCCGAACTAGCGTAGCGTCAATCAACACGGCGACCGCCAAGGTAAACCCGATCATTTTGACCACCAGGAAACTTCCGAAAGTGAATGCCGCAAATACCACGATCATGATCGCGGCGGCGCTCGTGATCAGGCCCGCGGTTCTGGCCATGCCCTCCGGAATCGCTTCCATTTCGCTGAGCCCATTCCTCCTGGCTTCGAGAACCCGGGCAACCAGAAATACCTCGTAGTCCATGCTTAGTCCGAAGACGATTGCAAAGGCGACGATTGGAACAAGCGGAAAGACGCTACCCGTTCCCTCAGCGACTCCCAGGAATCTGCTTCCGTGTCCGTCCTGGAAAACCAAAACCAATGCGCCGAAGGACGCAGCAACCGAGAACAGGTTGAGCACGATGGCCTTCAGGGCGGCGAAGATTGCTCGGAACCCGCAGAGTAGAGCAAGGAGTGTGCCACCGACTACCAGCGCCATCACCCGAGGAAAACGGTCTCTGATAATCGTTTCGTAATCGGCGTTGAGCGCCGGAATGCCGCCAACCAGCAGGGTCGCGCCAGGCACTCCGGTGAGCGCCAGCGCACCAGTTTTCCGAATCTCCCGGACCCAGACGACCTGGTCGCGCACGGAGACCGAACTCGCTGGTACCACCTCAATCAAAGCCGCTCGTCCGTCACTACTCAGAAATGTTCGGCGGGTATCCCTTGCGATGTTAAGGAGGGAGGACCGGTTGCCATCCGCGATCGTAGTGATGGAAATCACCCGGCCAGAACGCGGGTCGCTCGCCAGGCGCTTCGTGAGACGATCCACCACATCCCAACCAGCATCGGTTTGCGCAATGGAGTCAGAGGGAAGCTCCACGATGATGCGCAAAGATTCGACCACGCCTTCGCGATCCATTCTTTTCAGCGTGTGCAGCGCACGGACAGATTCGGCCGCCGGCGGAAGCCAATCCCCGCGCGGAAGGCTGGTATCCAATCGTCTGACCTGCCAGGCAAGCAGAAGCAAAGGAGTGCCCGCCACAAGGAGGGCAAGCCAGGGATGGGCGACGATCACCTTGCCCCATTTCCGCCAGCGAACACCTGTACACTCAGCCCGATGCGCATCCAATTTTGGAGTGAAGGGCAATCGGCCAATATTAATCCGCGGACCGAGCCATGCCAGCGCTGTGGGGACGATGGTGTTGGTGAGCAACACGCACATTCCCGCGACCAGAAATCCTGCTATGCCGATGGAGCGGATTTCGCTTATCGGCACGGTTAATAGCGCGGAAAATCCGATAGCCACCGTCGAGGCTGAAATCAAAAGCGTGTGACCCGCCTGACGTGCCGCAATGACTGAGGCCGCAGGCCCGTCGTGTCCGGCGGAAATCGCTTCGCGGAAGCGGCTAACCATGAGGAGCGCGTAGTCGATTCCCAGGCCCAGTCCAAGCATGGTGGCCAGATTCTGAACCAGAATGGACAAGTGCCAGCGCTGCGCCAGAAATCCCGTAATCGCCATGGTCGTCGCGATGGCAAGCTGCCCGACCGCTAAGGGAATCAGGGCGGCGATGAAGCTTCCAAACGCCACCAGCAGAAGTGCGAGGGTCGCGGGGATCACCAGACTTTCGCCTCGGTCCACATCGTCGGAGCTCGCCTTACGAATATCGAAATTGAGTGGAATTTCGCCGGTGAGTTCGAGATTCACCGCCGGATACCGGCCCTTCAGTTGATTTTGGAGCGAGCTTGCGAGTTCATGGAGCTTCGGAACCAGCAACTCAATGGGGCCTTCGGTCGACGTGAGTCCTACTAGAACAAACGTTCCGCCTCCTCGGCCCAAAAAGATGGAATCGTGAGAGTCGAGATAGGACACCACTCCCGAAACGCCGGGTTGCTCTCGCAGCGCGGTCGCGATCGGTTCAAGTGCCAGCGCGCCATCCGCCGAATCCGCCGCTGGTAGTCCTTGAATCACCAGGACCACTTCATCCACGAAGGGTGACCGAAAACGGCTTGCCAATTCTTGCCGGACAGTTTCCGCCTGACTGCCTTCGACACGGGTTGCGGTCTCCAGGTGACGCTCGGCGTGAAAAGAGAACGGGAGAAGCACAACGGCTGCTGCGAGGACGAACCCGGACACCCATAAACGGCGCACCTGCATGGCACCCATCATGTCATAGAACATCGTTGCCACTAAAGCGCTGGACGCTCGCGCACCACCCACGGTAACAAGCTGTGGGAATCTGCTAAACTTCGGACATCAACGTGGAAAGATCAATTCGCACCTTACTGTTATTAGCACTTCTAGCCGTCGCGCAATCCGTCGCTGCTCAATCCGGAGCCCCTGACCCTCGCATTGGCGTCTGGACGCTTGTCTCCGCGCAGGCTAGCCTCGATCCGCCGAACCGGCTCTCCATTACGCACCTCCATGGCGGCGTTCATGTAGTCATGTCAGGCGAAAACCATTTCGATTTCACGGCGAGCCGAAACGGACACGACTCCCCCGCACCCGGCAATCTCGGTTTCAATCAAATTGACTTGCACAGAATCGATAGGCACCAGGCCGACGTCACGCAGAAAAAGGACGGAACGGTGGTGGCGACGGTTCGCGAACAACTTTCAAAGGATGGAAAAGAACTAACGGCCACGACAACTACTGCTGGCCACGCGGATAAGGTCACCGTGTGGACGCGAACCGGAGGCGCGAAGTCCGCCACCGACGCGTTTGTCGGCGAGTGGACCGAGGATCTCGGCAAGACGCGTTTGCGGCAAGGGTCAGTGCTCAAAATCGAGGCGGACGGAAGCGGCGGGGTCCGCTTTATGGGCGACTACAGCTATACCGCCCGTTTTGACGGAAAGCCGTACGATCTAAAGAATTCGCGCAACGATACCGTGACGCTCGAACTCGTCGACCCGCACACCGTGGATGCGAGTTACCAGCGCGACGGTCAGGTGACTCAAAAGGATCGGTGGGCAGTTTCCGCAGATGGGCAGCAGATGACGCTATCGACGACGGGCACCTTGGAAACGGGCCAGCGGCTAACGGAGAAGCTTGTCTTCAAGAAGCAATAGCCAGCCGGCGTCAGCGGAAGGCTTGACCGTGGGAAGGCTCACTGTCTGACGTCAATGGTCGGCTATTCACCATTCAAATTTGCCCATCCCCAGTGTCGCGTCGCGCGATCTGTAGAATCATGTTTGGTTCCTGTATTTCAACTGCCTTGTGCGATGAAACCAGGGACGCCTGTTTTAACCACCTGATTGAGCCTCTGCCTGGTCTGAATGCGATTGATTTCGTTCAAAGCATCTTCCGAAAGGGCAGAGATGTCAAAATTCTCTCGCGCGCGGGCGGCAGTCTTGGGTGTGGTCAGCACAGCCGTGCCGCGCTGCACCGCCCATGCCAGCAGCACCTGTGCCGGCGTCTTTCCAACCCGCGCAGCGATCGCCAAGATTACAGGATCTTCGAGCGGCCCCGGCCTCATTCCGTGACCCAACGGCGCGAAAGCCAAAAACACAACGCCCTTTTCTTTGCAGAATTCCAGAAGCTCAACCTCCGGCAGATGGGGATGCGCTTCGACTTGTACCACGGCCGGCTTAATTCTTGCCGACTCGTAGACCGGCAACAATTCATTCAAGCTGACATCCGACAGCCCGATGGCCCGGCAGTTGCCTCGGTCCACGAGACCTTCCATCGCTCTCCAGGTGTCGAGCAAAGTCACCGCTTTGTCATAGAGGACATTGCCGTTTCCATCCCGCGGGTCCTGCTCGTCGCCCGGTTGAAATGCATAGGGAGTATGGATGAGGTAGAGGTCCAGATACTTGAGCCTGAGCCGGTCGAGACTCCCCTCGAAAGCCGGCCCGACGCGTTCCGGCCGATGATTGGAGTTCCACAGTTTTGTAGTAACAAAAATGTCTGCACGCGCGATCCGATTTGCGGTCAGGCCCGCTTGTAATGCCTCGCCGACCTCGCGCTCGTTCCGGTATCGCTCCGCGCAATCCAAGTGCCGAAATCCCGCGTCCAATGCGTCCCGGGTCGCGGTTTTCGTCACTGCGGCGTCGGCTATGAGGGTGCCGAAGCCGAGGGCGGGTATGGGGCCCGCTCCGTTGTTAAGCGCCATTCGCGTCAGCCGGAGATCGGAAGATTCAATCATGTCCGTTCAAGGCGCCGCGCCCGCACTTCTACAGCTGCTCCGAGGCTTCGACCTTCGGAATCTCCGCGACGCACTCCGGCTCTCCAATATCGGCCATGCATTGGACGCAATCCGTGCCGCAATCCACACCTCTTCGATGAGCCTTGATGCTCATGTCGAGTTCACGGATCGGTGATATCACCTTGGTCTCACGAGCCGCGACCGAAACGATTCCCTTGCGATACATGAATTTCAGAATGCCGTTGACCGTGTCTTCCAGAGACGGATCCGATTTGCCCCACACCGAGGCATCCCGCGCCGTTTGATAGGAAGAGTTGTCATACCGTTTGAACTCCATCGCGGAGATGTTGTCGACCGAGCCCACCAGAAAATCGAGCAGGGGAAAGAGAAGGTCTTCTTTCCGGCATCTCCGGATCAACTCGGGAACGAAATCCGGAAGGCTGAATATTTCGAATTGCCGGCCCGTCGCTTTGGTGATCAGGCCGGTGATATCCATCATGTTCGAATAATCGTCGCGAACGACATGGTAGGTCTTATTCGCCGTACCGGGAGTCGTGGAGATGGCAACGATGTTGTTGGCGACGATGTCGGCTGGAACAAAACTGACCTGGTTGAGAGTGTCGACGCCAATGCCGTGGTTGATCATAAAAGCGACCAGCCGCACCGCGATATCAAAGTTGTTGCCCCCGCCGGTGACGGAAGGACTCACAAGAGCCGGCCGGAAAATCCGCGCTGAGAGTCCGCGGTTGCGCGCGTCGACAACCACTTGTTCCGCTACCCATTTCGATTGACTGTAGCCGAAATCGAGAAGCTCCATATTGTCGTTCAGGTCAGTTTCATAGAGGACTGATTTGACCGCCCAGCCAAATACGAAAGTCGTCGAAACATAATTGAGCTCTTTGGGCCTTCCCTCGAACGCCAGTCTCAGGACCTCATTAGTTCCCAGCACGTTCGCGTCGCGCATCAGGTCGTAGTTGAATAGGTAGTTCACGGTTGCGCCGTTATGGAACACCGTGTCGACTTCACTCGTGAGGAAATCCCACACGTCCTGCGTCAAGCCAAGCTTTGGCTGCCCGAGATCGCCTGAAACCGGGATCACGCGGGATTCGAACATCTCCATCAGCGCTTTCCCGCATGGTCCCATCGACCCCATTGCGGCTCGCAATCTCTGCCTGCCCTGCTTTTCGTCAGAAGACCGGACGAGGACATAGATCTTGGCGCGCGTCTGTTCCAGCAGGCTTTTAATGAGGAAAGGCCCTATGAAGCCCGTGCCACCTGTGAGCAGCACATGTTTCAGAACCGGTATCTCCGGCAGGGGCGCGGGTACCGGAGGCTCGAAGATGAGCTTTCTATCGTTGCTCATCATCTGTTTCTCAGCCGCGGACTGCTCTTCGCGGAAAGCCGCCAGGGATTGGCGCAGATGATCCAGCGCCTCTTCGGGAGCGCGCTCCAGTTGTTCGGCAAGTTCGAACAACTCGGCTACACTGACACGCTGAATAACACCGATATCCACCTGCCGCGCCAGCATTTCGGCGCCTTTATCTTTCAGGAGTTCCTTGAGTTCATGCATGAATACGACGAGATCCAGGGAATCCAGGCCAGCTTCGACGAGGTTGTACGACTCCTGACCGGTCAGGTTGTATCTGGCTTTCAATTCGGCGAACGTCGAATGCATGTCGGAAAGGGAGGCGCAGTTCCCGGCATCCTTCTCCCGCGAAAAGTCGGAGAGAACGGTGAATTGACCTTGCAGCCACATCTGTTTGGTCTTGTGGCGCATGATCTTCCCCGAACTCGTTCTCGGGATCGCACGAGGCGCAATCAGGGAGATGACGGCGACTTCGACGTTGAGATAATTCCGGACGGCCGCGGCAATTTTTCGTGCTTCGGGAAGTGACTTGGGATTTTTGACTTCGGCGACGATTGCCAGCGCAGGCTCGCTGTCTTCCTGAATCTGAAACGCAACGACGCAATTGTGCCGGAGCTGATTGGACGATTTCTCCACGACGTTCTCGATGTCTTGCGGGTAATAATTTTGCCCGCGGAGAATAATCATGTCCTTGATGCGGCCGCAGACGTAGAGCTCGCCCTCGTGAATGAATCCCATGTCGCCGGTCCGAAGGTAGCCGTCGTCATAGGGAGTGTCGTCCACAAGCCGCGCTCGAAACTGCTTCAGAGTGAGCTCAGGGTTGTTCCAGTACCCCCGGCATTTGCCACTCCCGGCAACCCAAATTTCGCCGGTGCGCTCTGGCTTAAGCGCGAAATGGCCTTCCGGATCCACGATCTTCAGGTCAAGACCTGGGAGGGGGGTTCCACAACTCACAATCTGTGTGGCCCCGTCGATTTCTGAGACCTCAGTTGTCAGGCGGGCCTTCCCAAGGGCAAGGGCGCGCTTGTTAACGGAAACGATGTTACGGCCACCCAGCGAAACGGCCAAAGTATTTTCGGCGAGTCCGAAGGCAACATAGAAACTCTCGGACTTGAGTCCATAAGGCTGAAACGCTTCCAGAAACCGAGTGTAGGTATCCGGCTTTACCGGTTCCGCCGCGCACATCAATACGCGAAGCGAACTCAGATCGCAGGCCTCCAGGCTTTCCTTGGAGAGCCTCCCGGCGCGCAGGCAATAATCGTAGGCGAAGTTGGGGGCAGCCGCCGCAGTGGCATGGTACTTCGTGATCGCATTGAACCAAAGGATCGGGCGCTGAATGAAATCCATGGGGGCGAACCCGTAGGTTGTCCCACCTTTCAATGCCGGATACAGGTAGCACCCAATCAGCCCCATATCGTGATACTGCGGAAGCCAGGAGACGACAACGGGCGCTTGGTGGTCGATCACCAGCGGACAGGTAGTCAGAATATTTTCGTGCGTAACAATCACGCCCTTCGGCTCCATCGTCGAACCGGATGTGTACTGGAGAAATAATATCTCCGAAGAATCGACGGGCAGGCGGTCCGAAATCGTATCCACAAAATCTTCCGTCGCGATCCACGGAAGACTGGAAATGTAATCCACGTCGAGGCCCGAGGCGGAGACTCCACTTCTGGCGAGATTCGTCTTGAGGGATGCGTGATAGTCTTTGCTCGTTAATATGCCAGCCGCCTGGCAATCCTTTGCGATGTGCACCGTCTTATATAAGGCGCTCTGGAAGCCACGCGAACTGGGTGGATAGACGGGCACCGGAATCAATCCGGCGCGCACGCATCCAAAAAATGCGCAGATCATTTCGAGCCCCGGTGGGTAGGCAAGCAGAAGCCGGTCGCCCGCCGCGAAACAATCTCTTTTCAGCAAATGTGAGGCAATCGCCTGCGTTCGATAGAGAAACGACGCGTAGGTGTAGCTTTCGATTGGATCGCCGTTTACGTCAAGGTACGCATAAAGGAGTTTGTCCGGGTGTTCTCCGGTAAGCGTATCCAAATGGCTCAGAATTGACGCCGTCATCAATCAGCGATCCTCCAAAGTTGAATAGAATGCGAATCAGCAAACAAACCATACTTCGCCGACGAGCCAGGTGAAATACGGTTGAGTCTCAAAGTGCAGATCGCAGCGCAGACATGGAATTTGGGCTCGCGGAAGCGTACGCGCATTTCTCTTCTCACCACAAGCGTTTCTCGATTACCCGGAGAACGGACGCTCTCTATTTTGCTGCATGGGCGGCCAGGCAGACTCGTGCTCCGGCACACATCCGGGAGGCCCCGTTCCTTAAGGTTCATTGGTTGGTATATTAGCAAAGCGCTTGCACAATGCCATGCGTTATTGCTTTCTGGCGAATATCCACCGACATCCATGCACTCGCGATTCTGAATTTTCTTGATTGCCTTTAATGGCTCACACTATGATATTGCATCAAGATAATCGACGGAGCGGCAACATTTTGCTTGATTCGGGGCTGCGCCTGCGGCCCGGGGAGTATCGCGTGCCCACAACCATGATCGCGGAGGCGCCGTGACACTCCAACCCCTGGCGATGATCGCAAATGAGCCGGACATCGCGGACCTTGTACCATCGGAATCTTCACCTTCGCCGATGATTGAATCGGCCGGTGCGGCTTCATTTCCGAAAGTCTTGCGGAGCCGCCTGGATAGGTTTTTTGCCGATCAGAGCATTTCTCCCAAAGCGGATCGCACGATGTGGCTCAAGATCGCGATGGGTCTGGCAGTCTTCGCAGGCGCATGGATTGCTCTGTATACGCTCAAGCTCGGTTCCTGGCAGTTTGTCGCGCTCTATGTTTTAGGTGGCCTCGCGCAAACCTTCCTGTTGCTAAATATCGCGCATGACAGCAATCACAATGCTGTCTCGTCCCAGTCGCATGTTAATAAAACTCTGAATTACGTCTTTGACCTCTGCGGAATGAGCTCCTACATGTGGCGCATCCTCCATCATCGGGGTCATCACTCCTGCATCAATCTCCACGGCGAAGATGATGCGCTTTCTGGACGCGGCATCTTTCGCTTTACGCCTTATGAACCGCGTGCGCCGTGGCACCGTTTCCAGCACATCTATGTGCTCTTGGTTTACGCGATGTTCTCCCTGGATTATGTATTCTTCAGGGACTTCCAGTGCTTTTTCTTTCCGACGCACGAATATCTGAGACGCACTAAACATTCGCTGCGCGAATATGCCATTCTCTTTGCCGGCAAGGGTTTCTACCTCACATACATGCTGATCTTGCCGGTGATGGTGATGGGGAAATCGCCTCTGCTGGTGGCTGAGGCGTTCCTCCTGGTCCATTTGATCGTCGGTTTATCGGTAACGCTCGTGTTTCAGTCTACGCATACCGTCGACAGCACCTATTTTCCATCGGACCGTGACGAGTTTGAAAACGGCGTTTATCACATCTTCGCTACAACGGCCGATTATGCGACCGAAAATCCCCTGGTTGGCTGGCTTGCGGGCGGACTCAATCATCACGTCGTCCACCACCTGTGCCCTTATGTATGTCACACCCACTATGCCCCACTGACTAGAATCGTCAAGGAGACTGCTGAAGAGTTTGGAGTTCCCTATCGCCAGCATTCGACGATGACTCTGGCAATTCGGCATCATCTGATACTGTTGAAACAGCTGGGGAATCAAAACTGATTTGAGCTCATCAATGTCTGCGACTGTCCCCGTTGTTTCCCGGCTACGCTGCTTTGCGGATTCTCGCGCAATGGCCCGCAATCCTGTACAGGTTTTGTCCCGCTACAACGAGGTCTTCGGCGACACCTTCTGGATCCATATAGGCGGGCTCAAAGAGGCGATGATCACCATCGATCCCGCTGTCATTCAGCACGTGTTGAAGACAAACGCGGAGAACTACCAGAAATCCGAAATTCAAGTGAAGCGAATGGGCCACTTCCTGGGTAAAGGCCTGCTTACGACCCACGGAGAAGCCTGGCGCACACAGCGTCGTTTGATCCAGACGGGCTTCGATCGAAAGCAACTCGATGCATTGTCGTCAATCATGCAAGACTCCCTTGCTGACTCCTTGCGCGATTTCGACGGACAGATCCGCCGCGGCCCGGTGGATATTTATCCGCACCTCATGAAAATCACCTTCGCGATGGTCGCCCGATCACTATTTGGCGCTCGTTTGAAGGATGAAGACATCGATCTCGTCAGCCATACCATCTGCACCGTCCAGGAATTCATCGTCCGGCAAACCCTTCAGCCCTATCTGAACCCATGGTTCGTCGTTTCCGGCGAACTCCGCAGGCACGAAGCCATGCGCACCCGCGCCGACGCCGTTCTGCTCGAATACATCAAGAAACGCCGCAGCGAACCACCTGGCCACGATCTGCTGCAGACGTTGATGGACGCGCGTTACAGCGACGGCAAGGGCATGCCCGACGAGCTCATCCTGAGCGAGAGCATGCAACTTCTGGTTGCCGGACATGAAACATCGTCGAACGCGCTATCGTGGATTTTTTATCTTTTGAGCTCGCGTCCAGATTGTCTCGAAAAGGTGCGGCGGGAGTTTGATTCCGTGCTAGGAGACGCACCCGTAACTTACAGCAACGTTCCCGAGTTCGAATTTACGACTCAGGTCATTCTAGAGGCGCTCCGCCTCTATCCGCCATTCTGGATGGTCGACCGCATGGCTCTTAGGGACGATCGCGTAGGCGACGTCGCCATACCGCGCGGATCGATGGTCATTGTCTATGTATACGGAGCGCATCATGC
>JBAWAI010000552.1:0-8300 GCA_049589215.1 Terriglobales bacterium
GCTTAACCGCGGGCCTCAGCCCCTGAGCGCCCCAACTTCAGCCGCCGGCTGAATCTGTATCAGCGGCATTCGCGGCACGCCGCTCTGCGGCTTCGACAATCCCAGCCGCAGCATATTCGCGGTCGGCACGCCGGTACGATAAAAAGATTTCTCGCAATCCGCCGTCGATGGCCCCCGCATATTGCCTTCCATATAGGCGAGTCCGGGGCAGCGCGTACAACTTGCCATGTGCGAGCACGAGGAGCAGGTCGTCAGATCGCGCGCCTGAATCGACCGCACCTCCTTCATCTGCGGCGAGAAATTCCAGATATCCAGAAACTTCTGCTCGCGGATATTGCCCGTCGGCAACGGAAACTGCACGCACGGGAAAACATCTCCATACGGCGAGATGTAGCAGAACGAGTGTCCCGCGCTGCACGAATAACCTTCCAGATCTTCTTCCGTGGGCGGCGGTGGTGGCGCGCAAAACTCATCCTGATTCGGCACCAGCGCCGAATTGCGAAACACTTCTCCCAGTTCCTCGCCCGGAATGCGCAGCGCCAGCACACCCATATCGCCGTCCATCATCGGCGTAATCGTCGGATCAAGCGTGTAATGCACTCCCAGTTCGGCTGCCAGCTTCTGCGTGCCCGCCTGGTCGGATAGATTCGCCGTCATCAGCACATTGGCGATCGTGACGCGCAACCCTTGATCACGCAAGAACTCAATGCCCTTGATGGTGCGCTCGAACGAATGCGGCAGCTTTGTGATTGCGTCGTGCACTTCCGCGCGATGCGAGTAGAGGCTGATCTGAATCGTATCGACGTTCAGCCCGCGCAGTCGCTCCGCCTCTTCCACGCCGATCATCACCGCGTTCGTCTTGACCTTGACATTGAACATCAGGCGGCGCGCGTGCTCCAGAATCTCAAAGAAGTCGCGGCGCATAAAGACCTCGCCGCCGCTGAGCGTCAGAAAAAAAACGCCCGCCTCCGCCAGTTGATCGAGCACATCTTTGATTTCATCGGTCGTCAGCTCGCCGTGGTCATCGTGATCCAGATAGCAATGCACGCAGCGCTCATTGCAGCGATACGTGACATCGAGGTGAATCGCCAGCGGCACGCCCAGGTTGAAAGCCTTCTGCCCGACTTCCGCCATCAAACTCATCGGGTGGCCTCTCCCGTGGTTGGATGAGCGCTGATTGGATCAGCAATGATCGGATGATCGGACACCAGCAGAATTCCGTGGCTTGCAAGTTCGGAGACAAAGTGCTCGGCATCGGCCTGCGCCTGCGCGGGATCGACGTCGAATTTTTCGCAGACGTCTTCGCTCACAATCCGGCTCAACGGCCTGTGGCCATCGGCGGCCTGCCAGATCGCGGTCGCAACTTCATTGAGCGTAAAAAACGTTGAGTCGGCGGAGTTCATCACCATCATCTCGCCGGCCAGCATGCGCGCGGCAATTGCCGAGCTACGGGCAACATACTTGTCAGACATGCGCAGGCTCTCCCTCGAAGCGCCGCACTTGCTCCCACACCTGGCTATCAGGATAGAACGTAAGACGGCGAATGGGGAGTGTCGCAACGAATGCGCACGCCGTGGCCAGAAGCTCTTCCACCAGGCTGGGATCCTCGGCGAAAAACAGTATGTTCCGCATCAGCCGCCGCACCGCGTCGGCCGATGGCATCTCGTCGATGCGGTTCCCCGGACCTTTTTCCAGAAAAAACAAAGCCGCAATCGGCGCGCTCGTGTTCTCGCCGGCCTTCGCCAACTCTCCGGCGAAAGGCGTGCCGAATGCGCGATACGACGTCACTCCCGCCGCCCGGCCATCCCCCGCGCCATCCGGCCGCACATAAGAAATCTCGTCAGTCAGCAGCGTGACATTGGGCGTCGCAATGCGCGTCATCGTGGTTTTGCCCGCGCCCGAAACTCCAGAGAAAAGAAATGCCCGGCCATCGCAGATCGCGCTCGCAGCGTGCAGAAGAAAGCCTCCGCGCCGCGCCAGGATCAAACTATGCAGAATGCGCAGCACCGAGTCGAGAGAATAAGGATTCGCGTTCTGCCGCACAACGCCCGTGCCCGTTCGCGGATCCCAGCGCGCCAGGAAGTCTCCGCGCTCCAGCAGCCACTCCTCGCCCTCGCGGCGCACGCGCACATCGTCGTCAGACGCCGGACGGGGCTCGATAATGTCGAAGTCAAGCGCAAACTCGGCCGGAGTCGCGCTCAGAAAATCTTCATAACGCGCCCGCAGCAGTTCAAAAAAAACTTTGTCCGAGGTGGACAGCGAAATCGGAATCCCGCCAATCTCAACGCACGCCACATGTCTAGACCCCGGCATTAGTCAACTCCGGGGTCGACGCCTGATGATCCGTGTAGCGCGGACACTCCTGTCCGCGTGCCTGCGCCGTATCAATTTCAAGGTCGCCAATGGCGGTCGCAGCCGGTTGCAAATCGCGCCGCCGCACCAGGGCAGCGTGAAAATTCAAAGCCAGCGATCGCGCGGGCCGGCAATAACCAAGCAGTTGCCCAACCGCCTGCGACCACCGACGCATTGGCGCCCGTCGACATACCATTCGCCCCAGCAGTGCTTCGCTCGCAAATTCCGGATCGGCAGCCGGCATCGAATCGCCCCGCAACAAGAATCCGCCCGACGGCGATCTGCCAACCAATCGATGAAGATAGAATCGGCCGTCGCGCAGCGCGAGCACGATTTCACCGGGACTAACGTCTTCCGCCAAGCAGCTTGCGATCTCAACCGCGTCGCCCGGCCAAAGATTCGGCAGCATGCTTTCACCGTGCACCCGCAGGCGCAGCCGTCCGCTGGCGCGCAAACTGTCTGCCGCCAGCAGAACGCGGTGTGCCTCACGGCCATCCTTCGTGCCGTTTGGCGCAGAATCCAAAATCAGGAGGTCTTTCGCGAAGAGTTGCATATCGCTGACGTGCCGGCGAGTTTGCCGCACGAGAGAGCGGCGGTTTCGAAGACGCGCTCACACCGAAACGCCGGCCTCTGGTACGGTTTCTTCTGGCCGCTCAACTTCTCGGCGATGCGGGTCTGTTTCTCGAAAGGGGTTTGGTCTTCCATCGTGATTAGTCGAGCCTAACTTGGCTCATTCCCCCAGATTTTAACCAGAGTAAGCGCAGTGTACTACACCATTTTCACCGTGCCAATAACGGGGTGGTGTCGTACTGGTATCCTGCCCTTCCGAATAACTGCGCCCTTACGATAGCGTCTCCTAGTAAAACGAAAGCGTCCCGAACTGCCGTGCCCGCCGCAGAATTAACGACAACGAGAGAAATGCCAGCGGCAGCAGAATCGCCACAAACAGCCCCAGTCCCATCACCGTGGGCGTCATCTCCGCAAGAGATCGCCCTTCAAGCAGCGCGGCGCGCATGCCATCAATGGCGTAAGTGAAAGGGATCGCGCGTGCAATCGTCGCCAGCGGCCCCGGCAAACTCTGCACCGGAAAAGTGGCGCCACTTAGTAACCACAGTCCTGACCCGAGCAACCACACCAGCGCGGAGCCTCTTTGAAATGCCACCTGAAACGTTGCCGCAAAAATCCCAAGCGCCAGCGCAATCGCCAGCGACAAAAACAGCATCACCAGGCACGAAAGAAAATTCGCGTGCATCGCCGCCCGAAAAATAGCGGCTCCGGCGACGATATAAACGACAAGGTTCGTCAGGCTGCCGGCGAACGCTGAAATCGAGCTCAGGATAATCAGTTCGGCGGGCGCAGTCGAAGTGGTCATCAGAACTTCCAGCGTTCCCGTCTGCTGCGCCTCCTGCACTGAACTCAGAAAAGCCTGCGCGCTCATCACAAAAAAAGTGTAGAGGCCGGTGCCGACCAGGAGAAAAGGGAAGTAATCGACGCCGTCGGGACGAAAGCCCGGACCGATGGCCCGCGACAGATAATAAAACGCGGTAAGTTCCGTGAAGAGTCCCACCAGCGTCATCATGAAGCCGCTCCGGTGGCGAATGGCAGTCAGCAAATCCCGCCGCAGGATCGCGCCGAGCTTGTCCAAGATGAAACTCATAATGCCGCACCTGCCCGCCGAATCATGGCGGTTGGCTCCGAGCCCGGCTCTGCGTCCTCGAAGTCCGCCCCCAAACCAGTCACCGGCTCTCCGTTCACCGGCTCGCCAGTCAGCCGGAAATATAGCGCGCGCAAGTCGTCCGCCTGCGAGTTCACCAAAGAATTCGCCAATGCCCCCGCCAAAAAACGGTCCGCCAGCAATTCCCCACGGTGCAGCAGCAGAACGCGGCTCGCCACCGCCGCGGCCTCGGCAAAATTATGAGTAGCGATAAAAATCGTAGTGTTCTGCCGCGCCAGCCGGCGAATCGTCGCCCAGAATTTCACCGTTCCCGCCGCATCCAGGCTGCGCGTCGGCTCATCCAGCAAAAGCACTGCCGGACGCTTGACGAGCGCTCGAGCCAGCCCCAGCCTCTGGTACATGCCGCTCGAAAACTTCATCGTCAGCGTCCCGGCCTGTTCCTCAAGCCCCGTTTCGCGCAGCACTTCTTCCACGCGCCCCGCCCGCTCGCGCCGCGGAACCTCATCCAGCGCGGCAAAAAATTCGAGGTTCTCCCGCGCCGAGAGTCGTGGGAAGAACGACCGCTCTGTGGCCACGGCAATACCCACTTGCCGGCGAACTTTCTTGCCCTCGTGCCGGGCTTCGAAACCGCCCACGCGCACCACGCCGGAATCGGCCAGCAGCATCGTCGAAATCAGCTTGAGAGTGCTGGTCTTTCCGCTCCCGTTCGGCCCCAGCAACGCCAACACTTCGCTCGCGCTCGCCGCGAAAGAAACATTCTTGAGCGCAATCGTCTCGCCCGTCCGCTCGCGTCCCACCCAGTTGAACATCGCTGGGCGATGACGAAATACTTTGCGGACGGATTCAAACACGACTTGATTCATGAAGTCGAAGACGGGTTGCGAAGTCTCTGTATTATAGTTTGCAGTTCTCTACTGATCTGGTGTCTGAAAGGGTGCCCCATCGAACGACAGGCGCGCCGCTCTGTTGAAAAGGTGCCCTGTCCTGAATGCCGCGCCGTTGGCGGCCTTTAGCGCGGGGGTTTATTCCGTGCTCTCATCCCATCCACATAGCGTTTCGCCGAATCGCACCCTCGACCTGCTCTGTGCGTGCTGCGTCGCCAAGCCCACCGCCCAGCAGATCGCCCGCATCGCCACTTTCAACCTCGCCGATTTCGACTGGCAGGAATTCCTTCACCGAGCCGAACATCACGGCGTGGTCGCGCTCGTAGCCCGCAATCTGACCGAACACGCAGCCGCTCTTACGCCCGAAATACGTCAGTCCCTGCTGTCGCTTTACGCCACAAACCTTCGCCGCAACCTATGGTTCACGGCCGAACTGCTGCGCATCATGAAGCACCTTGCCGAGCGCAACCTCCGCGCGATTCCCTTCAAAGGCCCCGTGCTCGCGCAATCCGCATATGGCGATCTCGCTTTGCGCAGTTTTTCTGACCTCGACCTTCTCATTTCGCCCGCCGATTTCGCCCGCGCCAAACAAGCACTCGCCGATATCGGCTACCACCCCTCAAAGCCCCTTACTTCAGCCGTCGAGCGTCTCTGGCTGCGCACTGGCTACGAGCGCTCCTTCGACAGCCCAGCCGGAAAAAATCTCCTCGAACTCCAATGGCATCTTCTTCCTTATTTCTATGCGGTCGATCCTCGCCCCGCCCAGCTTCAATTCGACGACCTCTGGTCGCGCTCACGTCGCATCGCAATCGGCGACGGCAAAGTTTCAAACGCCACGTCGGCCGACACCGCAAATCTCCCCTGCCTCATACCCGAAGACTCACTCCTGGCCCTATCTCTCCACGCCGCCAAGCATCTTTGGACGCGCCTGATCTGGGTTGCTGACATCGCCGAAATTCTGCGAACACCTAACCTCGATCTCAATGTCGTAATCAAGCGCGCCCACGCCGCCGGCACCACGCGAATTCTCGGCCTCAGCTTTTGGCTCGCAAACAATCTTCTCGGCGCGCCTGTTCCCGCCGCCGCGGAACAACTCATCGATGCCGACCCAGAAATCCCGCTTTTGGGCCATGCCTGTTCAGACCGCCTGGCTCGCGGCGCGACCTACGATTTCGATTCCACCGAATATTTCCGGCAAATACGCCAATTGCGCGAGCGCCCCAGCGATCGCCGGCGTTACCTCTGGCGGCTGTTCTGGACCCCCGGTGAGGGTGACGTCGAAGCCGTCACCCTGCCCAGCGTCATGTTTCCCCTTTATCACGGTGTTCGCGGCGCTCGTTTACTGCGCAAAATAGTTGCTTTCACCCGCAAGAAGTAACTCCGTTGCCTTGCCCCCGGATGTGGAGCATAATCGTTGTGTCCGCCATCTTGCAGACAGGCAGTCTCGCGTGAATCTTCCCAACTACATCACGCTCACGCGCATCGCCGCCATCCCGTTGCTCATCTGGATTCTTTGCACGCCTCGCCTGTCTGACACCAACGGCGAGCGCGAAATCCTCGCCTCCACGGTCTTCATCCTCGCCTCGATCACCGACGGTATCGATGGCTACCTCGCCCGCAAACGCGGCCAGATCACCACCATGGGCATGCTGCTCGACCCGCTGGCCGACAAGCTTCTGATCGCGGCGGCCTTCGTCACGCTCGTGCAGTTCAATCCCGCGCTCGTGCCCGCCTGGATCGCGGTCGTCATCATCGGCCGCGAGTTTCTCGTCAGCGGCCTGCGTTCCATCGCCGCCTCCGAAGGCTTCACCATTCAAGCCAGCGAACTCGGCAAGTTCAAAATGCTGGTGCAGATCATCTCGGTAGTCGCCGTGATCCTCGCGCGGCGCTGGCACGATTGGCCGATCGGCGGCACCTACATTTTCCCCGTCTACTGGATCGCGCTTCTCGCCATCTGGTTCATGGTGCTGCTCTCGCTCGTCTCCGCCACCGACTACTTCGTAGCCTTCTGGTCGCGCATCGACCGCACCTCCGAAAAGCGCCGCAAGAGACGATCCTTCGTCCTGTCCCGGCGGAGGAAACGCGATCTCCAGAACGACGTGCAAAATGATGTCCAGCCGGTCTGACAATCGACCCTCCGAAAATCTACCCGCCGTCCCAGGCGCGGAGAACGCAGCCACCTCGCCAGTGATTACCCACTCCCAGCCGATCAGCCCAAAATCTGCCCGGCCAGACTTCTCAGGTGCGGAGTCCACCACTGCAGAGTTCACGGCAAAGTTCACTACGAAGCTCACTGCAGAATTCACTGCGGAGTTCACCATCGACGAGCGCCGCATTCTCCTCGCAATCGCCCGCGCAGCCGTCGCCTCGAGCCTGGCCGGCCAGCCCCTGCCCGATTCCCCGCCCAGCCCATCTCCCTCGTCAGCGCCCTGGTCGCCGTCGCTCTTGCAGGCTCTCGCGGAGCCCCGCGGCGTCTTCACCACCATTTATCTCGACCGCCAACTTCGCGGCTGCGTCGGCTACGCCTTGCCAATTCACCCCCTCTACCGCGCAATTGCTGAGACCGCCCGCGCCGCCGCCTTTGAAGACACCCGTTTCTTCCCCGTCACTCCCGAAGAAGCAGGCAAGCTCCAGTTCTCGCTCAGCGTGCTCTCGCCCCTTTTCCCGATCGCTCCAGGAGAAGTCGAAGTCGGGCGCCACGGCCTGCTGATCTCCGGCGGCAAACGCCGCGGCCTCCTGCTTCCCCAAGTTCCCATCGAGCACAACTGGGACCGCGAGACCTTCCTCGCCCAAACCTGCCACAAAGCCGGTCTGCCGCTCGACGCCTGGCAGAATTCGGCAACCATCGAAGCTTTTACCGCCGAAGTCTTCGGCGACGAATCCGGCCCTCAACCCAGCCAACCAATCCGCTGACCAAGTCCTCCAACGATGCCCGCCGCCCGGCGGATCGCTCCCCGGGTATCTCCGCGCATGCCTGAGCGCATCCCACTACCCAAGAGTTCGTTTTCCGGCAGCTGCTCTCGGCGACAACCTTTCCGGCGACTACTTTGGAAGGTAGCACCTTGGTGACCTTGTTTTCGCCGCTGGAAGGCGTACTCTGGTCAGGCGTCAAACACCGTATCCCTCGCGGCGTTTGGGTCATCTTGCCGTCGGGGTGCCGTATGGAACTTGCTTTGATTGTCGTCGTTGTAATCGTCGCGGGTGCAGTCATTCCCGCCGATTCAAAAATCCGCTTCTACCGTTAAGAGCCAAAAGCCAAAAGCTACTCCTCGTAACGCCTTCCGCCGAGATACGTCGGCGTGCTCTAATCCATCGCTTCGGCAACCAGCCCCACGAAGTGTCGACCCCAATCTTGCGACGCCTCACGCTGGGCTCAGATCGTCCACACG
>JBAWAI010000553.1:0-3035 GCA_049589215.1 Terriglobales bacterium
TGCAACTCAATCAATAATGAGCCAACCTTGGGAGGCGCGGCCTCAGCCACAGCCGGAGCCTGCATCACCAGATACGGCGGCGTGTACTCCGGAGTCGCCGATCCAAAAGGATAATCGTCCCAGAGAAACGCGCTATCGCCCACAAAATAACCGCGCGGTACATTGTTGCGATGACGGCCGAATGTCGACTGTCCTAATGACGATCGTCCGAACGACGATCCCATCCCGCGCCCCGCGCCGTGATAGCCTCCGCGCATCTGCGCACCGCAGAGCGACGCCAGAGCCGCTACTGAAGTGACAACGAAAATAAGCCGGCGAACCATCGATTTACGGCCATTGTACCGCTTCCGCAGCCGCACCGTCTGTGTTACGCTCCGCTTGTTCATCGTCTTCCGCCCAGCCTCAATGGATCGGTCAACAACGGATCGGCCAACAACGGATCGGCTCTTCCGGTTCGCCGCCACCGCGCTGATTCCGCTTTGCCTCATTCCTCTGCTGTCTAACTCTTCGATCTCGCGCGCCTCCACCGCGCCGTCTCCAACTTCTCCGCCCACCGCCAAACGCATGGCCGGCCTTCCGCCACTCATGCTCTGGGCATGGGAGCGCCCCGAAGATCTTCGCTTTCTCGGCTCCAACCACGTAGGCGTAGCCTACCTCGCCGCCACCATCCTGCTTGGGCCAAACGGCGCAACTTTCCGTCCCCGCCTGCAACCGCTGCGCGTCTCTCCCGATACCAAACTAATGGCCGTGATTCGTATCGAAACATCGCCCGGCGCGCGCCTCGATTCAACGCAAGCCGCCGCCATCGCCGCCCAGATCGCGCGCACCGCCAGCCTCGCTCAAGTGGCCGCCGTTCAAATCGACTTCGACGCCGCCGAATCCCAGCATTCTTTCTACGCCGAACTGTTGCGCGATCTGCGCCAACGCCTCGCGCCATCGATGCCCATCTCCATCACCGCGCTGGCTTCCTGGTGCATCGGCGACCGCTGGCTCACCGGCCTGCCCATCGATGAGGCCGTCCCCATGCTCTTCCGCATGGGCGTCGGCGAGCGCGAGGTCTCCAACTGGCTGGCATTGGGTCGCGATTTCCGCTCCGCCGAATGCCGCGGCAGCCTGGGCATCTCGACCGATGAGCTTCGGCCCGCACCACTCTCTGCCGGCCGCCGCGTCTATGCCTTCTCTCCCGCACCCTGGTCCGAGCACTCTCTCGCAACCCTTCACTCGGAGCTGCAATCATGGCGCTGACCCGTGCGACCGCCACATCCGCCCGCCGCCTATTCATCCCGCTGACCCTGTTTTTTATTCTCGCGATGCCGGGCGCCATCTACAGTTGCGGCCCGTTCTTCGACGAAGCCGTATTCACTCCCGCCGAATCCCCGCAGGTTTCGCACAAAAATTTCGCGGCCGGAAAACTCGGCATCATTCTTCCTACTCTGCGCCCCAGCTATCTCGTCGTCGCCTATCGCTACCTCAGTGGTCTCACGCTCACCGCCCAACAGCAGCACGACGCCATCGATGTCTGGAGCCGCAACATGGGGCCCAATCCGCAGTCTCCTGATACGGCCGCGATCGAAGCCTGGCAAAAGGCGCGAGCCCAGGCTCCCGGATTTACTGCCGCCCAAAAGTTCGACGCCTACGCCCCTGTCGCGCGCGATCAGCCTTATCAGCAGTTCATGAATTGTCCCGACGCCAGCTTTCAATCGGCAACGGCCACGCTCGCGGATCGCATTCACAAATACGGCGCAGACAGCGCCGCCGTGCGCGATTGGACTTACGCGCAGGATCAGGTCTTTTCAAATTGCGGCGGAGGCGCGCGAGTCATCCCCGCAGCTCTCACCTCGAGCGACTCTCTGCTCCGCGCCGACCGCAACTATCAGATCGCGGCCGCCCAGTTTTACGCTCGCGACTTCACCACCGCCGCGGCCTCATTCGACGCGCTCGCCAAAGACCCAGCCTCACCCTGGGCTGCAATGGGTTCTTATCTCGCAGCCCGCGCGCTCATCCGCCAGGCCACGCTCGCCACCGCCGACTACGGCAAGTTCGACGTTCCCATGCTGCGCGCCGCCCAGCAGAAGCTTGAGCAGGTACTCAACGATCCTCACTCAGCACCCATGCACGCCGCCGCCCAGCGACTGCTCGACTACGTTCGCTTTCGCACCGAGCCCGAAAAACGCGTCGCCGAACTCGAGCGCTTGCTGCTCCAGCCCGATCCCGGCCCCGACTTCAAACAACATCTCTGGGATTACGTGCTCCTCACTTCACACGGCGAACAGGCCGAAGACCTCAGCGATTGGCTGCACACATTTCATTCCGACTCGCCGGAAGAAATCCTCATGGCACCACCCGACCCTCCGGAAGAAATCGTCCCACCGCACCCGGCTGATCCCGCAGCCGTCGCGCGAGCCCTCGCCAAGTGGCGCACACATCACGCGTTGCCCTGGCTGCTCGCCGCCTTGCAACAAACGCCGGCCACCGACAGCTCAGCCGCCGAACTTCTCAACGCCGCCGCCAAGGTCAGCACAACATCCCCCGGATACCTGACAGTCCGCTACTACGCGCTGCGCATGACAATAAGGACCACCGGCCCGCAGCAAGATGCGGCTCGCGCCGAACTCGATGCGCTCCTCAGCCGCGCCAGTCCAGACCTGGCGCCCGGAACGCGCAACCTCCTGAATGACGAACGCCAAAGGCTCGCCACCAGCCTGCCTGATTTTCTGGCGCACGCCGCCGAGATCCCAGCCGCCGTGGGCGTTCCAGAACTCTCGAATGAAGATGACGATGACGACCAAGCTAATGACAATGGCTTCCCCATTGAAAACCATCCCAAATCATGCAACCAGCCGTTGTTGAATGGCTATGCAGCCCAGGTCTTTGCCCAGCAAATGCCGCTCGCAAAACTCGTCGAGTCGGCCAGGTCCACAACACTCCCCAATCCTCTACGCCGCGAGATCGTTCGCAGCACCTGGATGCGCGCCATTCTCGTCGGCGACACATCGACAGCCGATCAACTTCAACCCCTGCTTGCGGAGCTCGAC
>JBAWAI010000554.1:0-4169 GCA_049589215.1 Terriglobales bacterium
ATTCTGAACTCGAAGGGAGTGGAGTACACGGTTGAACCGAAAAAGGAGCCGTGGGGTTCGACGTCGATCTTCAAAGACGTCGACGGCAACCAGTTCGTGCTTTCGAGCAAGTAAAAGCTGACCAGCCAAGACCTGACCGGGAGGAGAGAAAAGCTGAAAAAGCTTCAGCTGAGAAATCCGACCGCGGATTGCCGCGCGGCGTTTACTACTGGGCTGAGCCGCGGCGGCGGTAATAGATGTTGAACTCGAATCCGGCATTCGGCGGGAAAATCTCGGCCACCTTGCGCAGGCGCTCGGCCATGGGAGCGGGCGCCAGAAGCGGATAGTCACGCTCGCGGAGATCGTGGTAATCCACGTCGAGGTAAATCGAGAGCAAGTAGATCGAGATCGCGTCGGCAAAGCTGGCGGAGAGGTATTCGTTCTTGTATTTTTCTGCGTCCGGCCCGTGCCCGGTCGCGAGCTTGCGCGCCTCCCATGCATCGAGTGAGGTCTCGCCACGGACGCCTGCCTCGACCTGCTGCCAGGCTAACTCGGCAAAGGCTGCCGAAACTCCGGCGCGCTCGACCAGTGCGTGTCCGACGTTGATATAAAACTCGAAGGCGATGGAAAATGTGTCGTCCATCAGGCGGGTCGAGATGAATACGCACTGCGCGTCGCCAATATTCAGGTTGCGATGGCAGACGGCGTTGTCGCTGAGCGCGACGTCATAGCGATCGGCGATCACCGTATCGTCGTTGTGATTCACGGTCAGCGGCACAAAATAGTAGGCCTTGCGAGTGAGAGCGGCCGCGATCGGCGCAGGGACGGCCGCAATCAGCCGGTCAAGATCGTTCTCCGACATGTTGACTTCGCCCGCGCGCGCATAGCAAATGCCATTGGCGGCCTGCGACACGGGGCTCGACTGGACGACCTCCGCGGGGCTGCGGGTGATCGCTGAAGCTGCTTGCGACATGAGTCGTATTGTAGCGTATGGGACGACGAGGTCTGAGGCTGGGACCGGATTTCAGCGGTAAGGCCAACTTGTTTCAGCGGTTAGGACCAAACTGTCGTGAGTCTTCCGAACCCTTCTTTTGGAGCGTGACAAGCGCCCCGCGCGGCATCTAACATGGAGGTTGGTTTAAGGCGGGGATTGCTCGCCCGACCGTTTTGTCAATTAATCGAATTCTTTATGGCTTATCGCTCGAATGCCGCTGAGGCGTGGTACCCGGAGCCGCAAACGACAGCATCGTCTGAGATTCCGCTGGACCTTCTGCCGCCTCCCAGTCTGACGCAGCCACTTTGGCGGTCGCTGGTCGGCAACCTGCGTGACACGCTTGCGCCCGAGAAATTGCCGCCGCTGAATCTTACTTCGCGTCCCGTGAATGTCGGGCTGCTGATCGGCGATCGCATCAGCCTGCCGTGGTTTCGCACGGTGTTCACGAACATCGGGGATGTTATTTCGCCGGAGACGTTGCCGCCGCTCGAGCTGGAATCGCATCCAGTGGATGTCGGCGAACTGCTTACGGATCAGCTAAGCCATTTGTGGTTTGGGTCGCTGCTGCGGAATCTTGCAGACCGCATCTCGCCGGAGACGCAGCCCGCTCTGCAACTCACGGCCAAGCCCGTTCTCGACATCATTCCGAAAAACTGGATCTTGCTGCCGATGTGGTCGGAAGTGATCGACGGGCCGAAGATATTTTATCCGGACAAGCCGCAGGCGGTGGAGGCTACGAGGCCGATCAATTTGAAGCCTGTGCCGACGCCAGCGGAAGCGCAGATGGTTGAAGTTGAAGAACTCACGGCATCGGATCTGCTACGGGATATTAGGAAGTCGCGCATCCGGCAGCGCATCTGGATTGGGCTGGCGGCCGCGCAGGTCGTGTATCTGGTCGCGGCGATGTTCTGGATCCACTGAGCGGCAGGCGATTGCTATGCAGTCCGCCGGTTATTGGCGCAGGCCGATCCAGCCTTCAGAGATAACCAAAGAATTCCCGGGATTGCGTGAGTCGTACTTTACCGACGTGGGCACGCCGAGGCGGCAGGAATGCAGGTTGATCCACTGGCGCAGATACGTGACATCCTGCGACGCCTCGTACGAAACTCCCGCCACATCATACTGGTAGATCAGCATAGTAGCTGCGCGCTGGCCGTCAGGCGCGATCTCCTGCACATCGATGACGGTGCCGTCAGTGATGCGGCCAATCGTGTTCAGCCATACGCGGCGCTCGCGCTCAAGATCGTCGGCGGTTTTCGGCTTGCGGCGCAGCAGCGCATAGCCGCCGAATGCCAAAGCGGCGCCACCTAAAATCATTGTGTAAAGACGAAGCGAAATCATGCTGACTGAGCCTGGGACTCTTGGGTCAAGTTCCAGAATAAGCTGGAACGGGTATCTGTGCCAATGGTACGAAGGTACGGAATAACTGGCAAAAGTGTGGATTTCTTTTTCGGATGGCAGTAATTCTACGCTGTCACGAAACGTCGGTGATTGCTGGCGAGTCTACTTGTTGCCGGCTAACTTCCGGGCAATTTCTTCAACGATTCTGGGGCGAAGATCGGCCATCACTTTTTCCACAATGCTGGCGATATCGCTCTGATCGGGCGAGTCAGCGTTTTGCCCGGTGGGCGCGGCGGCCGACATCGCCTTAGGTGCGGCTTCGGCAGCGGCAAGTTCATGGGCGGCCATCTCTTGAGCAAGGCGGCTCTCAACCGCCGACTGAATCGCCAGTATCGGATTTTCGGATGGCGTGGAATCAATTTTTTCCGCGCTCGCGGCGAAAGCCCGAAACATTTCCGCTTCGAGCGACATGGCTGCTTCTTCCGGAGTGAGGGCCAGAGCTTCAGCTACCCAGCGGTTGCCCGCCGCGGCTTCGACCGCTTCGTCAGCGGAGGCTCGCGCGGCAACGAAGACTTTTTCGGGTTCGGGCACCGATTCAGCAGTAGACGGTTCGGCAGATGTTGCTTCGGCAGATGGGGTGGCGGGCATCAGCAGGCGCAGCGCTTCCGCGAGCTCCGCTTCGCTTGGCATGGGCGCTTCGGGAGCGGTCTCTTCGGTGGTCTGAGCGGCGGCGGCTGGGGGCTCGGCAGTAATCGGATCGGCAATAGGCGCTTCGATGGCGCAGAACTCGGCAGCTGTCGATTCCGAGGAAATCGAGTCTGAAGAAGTAGACGCGGCTACCGCAGAGTGCGCAAAGGAAGAGTCGAGCGAGGAAGAGTCGAGCGAGGAAGAATCAGGCGAGGAAGAACCTGTCGTCTTCGCCTCCTCCACATTTTCTTGGGCTCCCGCGTCGGGCGCGGTGCTCGATGCATACGGTTCCTTTTGCGCGGGCGTCGTTTCTTCGGCCACTGCCGAGGCGAACATGGGCTCTTCCTGCTGATCGATGGGAGCGGGCTCGTCCGCGAATGAGGCTGCGCTTACGGCCTCCGGCGCCTGGGAACCGGACTCAAGACGGGACTCGATGGCTTGTGACGCAGCGGGTTGAGACTCGGTCTCGACGGTTTGGTCGGCGGTTACTGGGGCTGCCGGCTCCAACTGCGCAACCGGAATCTCAACTACATTCTTCGCGGCGTCAGGCGCAAAATCGCGCGCCGACAGCTCCGCCGTTTCCGCCGATGCGGCTTGATCCTCGTCTTGTATCCGGGAGGCGGATTTCGCGGTCACAGTAGAAAACGGAATTGAGGTCGCTGCTACTTTGGCCGCAACAGGAGTGGCCTCGGCTTCGCCATCTGCCTCTGTCGAAGTCCCTTTGGACGGCGCGAGACTTGGCTGCGCCGCGCTCGTGCCAGCCAGTTGGGCTGCGACTTCGCTCAGCGCACTTAATTCTTCCGGAGTAATGTCGCGCGGCAGTTTTGCGAGAGGGCCAGGTTCCTGCGAAGGATCAGGGGCTGTTTCTGGTTCCAAATCCGCGGAGGCGCCTGACTCCGGTGATTTTGTTTTGCTTTTACGGAAGTCACGGAAACTCGCCGCGCTGGAGCCGTTGCCCGAATCAGTCGCGGACACCTCTCGCCTTCTTAAACCGGAGAGCTTCGCCCCGCGCCCGAGTATTCTGCTTTCTTCCTGATTTCCAAACGATTCGTCGGAAGCGCCCGAGGTCGCAAAACGCGACTTATGCTGTTGCGGAACCATGGCATCTTCGAGCCGCGCAATCGCCGTCAGCAATTGGCTGGCTTCGAAGGGTTTTACTATGTGGGCA
>JBAWAI010000555.1:0-4375 GCA_049589215.1 Terriglobales bacterium
GTGGTGGACGCGGTGGTCGCGGTCCGGGTGGCGGCAGTGGGCACGGGGGCCAGGGTAGCGGCGGTGGTGGTGGCCGCTTCCGGCGGTAGGGTCTCTAGTTAAAAAAGTAATGTCAGTAATTGAGGGCCGCAGCGATGCGGCCCTTTTTAGTTTTGACCGATCACCGCGTGGCTGAGGCACTAAAACGAGAGACGTTTGAAGATCGATTCGGGGATGTGTTCGACCGCGGCCATGACGTAGCGCCAGATTTTCGGCGTGTAGAGAACGTCGGGTGAGCGGCGTTCGAGCGCGCGCACGATATCGGCGGCAACGAGTTCCGGAACCGCGAAACGGTTGGCGTTCGGCAGATGATCGGTCATGGGAGTCTGAACGGGACCCGGTTTGATGGTGATCACTTTGACTCCAGCAGAATGCAAGCGGCTTCGGAGCCCTTGGAGGAAGAGCGAAAGCGCGCCCTTAGCGGAGCCATAGACATAATTTGAGCGCCGGCCTCGATCCCCCGCAACCGAGGTGATGGCGGCGAGGCAGCCAGTGCGGCGTTGTTCGAGGTCGGAGGCGAAGAGCGATAGGATCGCCGCCGCGCTCACAAAATTGACATGGAGTTCGTCGAGAAGAAGATCGACGGAAGTTTCGGAATCTTTCTGATTGTGCATGCTGCCATAGGCGAGGAGCACGGTGTCAAATTCAGGGAGCGCGCGGCGAACATAATCGAAGATCGCAGCGTGCTGTTCGATGGAAGCCAGGTCAGCGGCGCAGGTAAGAACCTGTGCGGCGCCGCGTGCGAGAAGATCGGAATGCAATGTGGCCAGCCGTTCGGGCGAGCGAGCGACCAGCAGAAGTTCGCATCCGCGGCGCGCCAGGTGGCGCTGGACTTCCACCGCGATAACGGAAGTTGCGCCGAGAACGACGACTTTTCGCACTATAGAAGCGGACGACGGCATGTGGGGCGAAATCGTCATCAGTGACTAGCCTCCGTGACGCGGCGCCAGAACGAAGATGACATTTTCGGATCGATATAAGGGACAAAGCTACGCCAACGCGGGAATGAAGATTCGAAGAGAGCCGCGCTCATGCGGGCGTCTTTAGCCGGGTAGAGCGCACCGCCGCTGCGCTGAACAATCTCGTCGAGCGAGCGCATCAACTGTAAAGTCCGTTCTCCACGCATAGCGAAGTCAAGCGCTAGAGTGAGCCCTGGGCGTGGGAATGAGAGCATTCCGGCCGTGGGTGCGTCGCCAAATTTCTTCAACACTCCCAGAAAAGAGCCCATGCCGGAGCGGGCGATGCGATCGAGGAGCTCTTCCAGGGCGTCGAGATTGGTTTCAGGAATCACGCACTGATATTGCAGGAAGCCTTGCTTGCCATAGAGAAGATTCCACTGGCGGATGGAGTCGAGCGGATAGAAAAACGACTGATAGGGAAGTAGAGACGGACCCCTTCTGGACGCATGGACGCGATAATAGGCGGCGTTGAACGTCCTGACGGTATGGCGATTGAGGAGCCACTGCGGCAAAGCGAATGGCAATCTGGGACCGGGCTTCGCGTAAGCCGCTTTGTGAGACGCGGCCGAATGATTGCCGCGGAAGAAGATACCGCGCGGAGTCTTGCCGGCGAAACAATCGAGCCACGCGACGGTGTATTCGAAGCGGCCGTCGCTTTCGCGGCTGAGATCGAGGAATGACGAGAGCGAGTGGAATGGAACGAGATCGGCATCGATCCACGGGCCGGCGACGCGGCGAAGTTGAATATCAGCCGAGTAGATGACGCCGGTCAAGCCGAGACCGCCGATGGTGGCGCGAAACATGCTGGGATTGCGTTCGGGGTTGCAAACGACGAGGCCATCGCGCGAACGGTGGAGAGTGAATTGACGAACATGCGCCCCGAAGGTTCCGGCGCAGTGATGATTCTTTCCGTGAACATCGTTGGCAATCGCGCCGCCGACCGTAACGAATTGCGTGCCGGGAGTCACCGGCAGAAACCAGCCCTCAGGCAAAAACACACGGATGATATCCGCGAAGGTGACGCCGCTTTCGCAGCGAAGCACTCCGCTCGATTCGTCGAAGTCGAGAATGCGGTTGAGGCGGCGGCAATCGATAAGCGAGCGATCAGCGTTAAGGCAGGAATCGCCGTAGCTACGACCTAAACCATAGGGGAGAAGTGACGCGCACGATGCGGATTCAAGAATGGCAGGGACTTGGTCGTTCCACGCGGGCTTGTAGACGTGCGCGTGGGCCGCGGCTGGGTATCGTCCCCACGAGAGATAGTTCTTCGTGGGCCGGGTTGCACCGGCTTTTTGTTTCTGGGATGCAGCCCCTTGAGCAGTCATAACTAGAAGTTCACATGAAACATGCTGGCGGCAATAACGAGCGCGGCCGCAAGCGCCACCGCATAGCTGACGCGATCGCGAATGGCGAGAGTGACCGGGTCTTCCTTTAACTCGCCGCGATGCGCCAAAAGCCAAGTCCGGCCAAGCCAGTAAAGGACGATCGGACAAAGCAAGAGCAGCCATTCCGGCGACAGATAGAGCACTCGCACATCCTGGCTTTGAACGTAGAGGCTGAAAATCACAACAGCGGAAAAACTGCTACCGACTCCAAAAGCCATTAGCAGTTCGCGGTCGTCGACATGATAGCCACGGCCCGAATTGCCAGAAGCGATCAGATCATCTGCGTGCAATAACTCAGAGTAGCGCTTGGCCATGGCCAGGCTCAGAAAGAAAAACATTGAAAAAGCCAGAAACCATTGTGAGAGCACTGTGCCCGAAATCAGAGCTCCAGCGAGAATGCGAAAACTGTAAAAGCTTGAAAGCACAAAGACGTCGAGAAGGGCGATCTTCTTGAGATAAAGCGAGTAGAGCATCGTAAGACTTGCATAGCCCGCGAGCGCAAAACCAAATTGCAGATCGAGGAGCAAGCCCAGGCCGAATGCAACAGTGAGAAGGACGATCGAAACCAAAACTCCCAATGAGATCGAGAGCTCGCCGGCGGCGAAGGGCCGTTCCTTTTTCCACGGATGCTCGCGATCAGAATGGAGATCGAGCAGGTCGTTGAGAATGTAGAGGCCAGACGCGCAAAAACCATACAGCACGAACCCCGCTGTCGTTCGCAGGAGTGGCTCGATTGCCAGATTATGCGAGAGCAACAGGGGCAAGAAAAGCAGTAGGTTCTTTGCCCAATGAGTTCCACGAAGAGCCTTAATCCACGTACCCAGCGATGGCGGCGGATCGATGATCGCAGCCTTAACGGTAGTTAGCGCGCCCGCCTCGTGTGCGCGGCCTGCCGACCCGACGACATAGGCTGCGCGCGCGTGCCGCCATACTTTCAGATCGGCTGCCGAGTCGCCGAAGTAGTCAAAGCCGGCAGCCCCGAACTGCTCGATCAAAAACGTTGCCTTGGTTGCTGCCTTAAGATTTCGCTGTCCGTCACTGCCGTGGATCTCGTCAAAAAGACCCAGATGATTCGTAACCGACCTGGCAAGGTCACCATCAGCCGCGGTTACGAGCACGAGCTGGCGACCGGCTGCCTTCTCTTGGCGGAGAAGATCGAGAACCTGCTGCCGATAGGGAAGGCGAGAGGGGTCAAGAGTGACGCGGGCGGCAAGCTGGCGCTTGAGGAATGCGGGCCCCCGAAGCAACCAGAACGGGATAAGTAGCAGACTGCCCGGGCGGTCCTTCAGAAGAGCGAGAACACACTCCCACAGAAGATTGCCGCGAATCAGGGTGCCGTCGAGGTCGACGCAAAGTACCGGCAAAGCCTCTTTAGCGGCTTGTGTTCCCGCGGCGGATCCCATGAAGAGATCGTCGCAAATGGCTCACTGAAAAGGGCGAATAAGCGGGACACGTAGGTAACCTGGGTAACATGCGCCATAGGTAACGGAAGGTTAGTATGAGCTGATTAAGAGTGGAGCGATCGCCCCTGAACACAATCCACACCGACGACTCACAAACCACTGTGGAACCCGGCGCATTCGAGCTCCTGGCCCAGTATCTGCGGCGGCCGAGCGTTTTACTCCCGCTCTTGGGGTTGATCACTTTCGTGATCTATAGCGGTTCGCTCTCCTTCGATTTCGTGTGGGACGACTGGCCACAGATCGTTAACAGTCCGATCATCCGGTCCTGGAACAATCTGCCGCGAGCCTTTGGCAGCGACCTCTGGTATCACGTTGCACGGCATCAGGTTTACTATCGCCCGCTCTTCGTCGCATGGTCGATGCTGAATTACACACTGTTCGGCTTGCGGCCGTGGGGATGGCACCTGGGAGCTGTGCTGTTGCATGTCGGGGCGGTAGCGTCGGTTTTTTGGCTGGTACGACGCCTGGGACTTGAGTACTGGACCGCGGCCCTCGCGACACTGATCTTTGCGGTGCATCCCGTTCATAT